>CAXAIH010000026.1:0-13957 GCA_963968755.1 uncultured Flavobacteriales bacterium | reverse complement strand
GTATACCTTAGTGGCATGGAAAAAATTGAAGTCATACACAATCCCAGATGCCGAAAAAGCAGGGAATCCTTATGGTATCTAGAAAACAAAGGTCTTGAATTTCAAACGAGACTATATCTGGATAATCAACTCAACAAATCGGAGCTGACTGAAGTTCTAGCTAAGCTGGATATGAAGCCCATGGATTTAATGCGCAGTGGAGAGGCGGATTTTAAGGAGTTTATTCGAGGAAAGGAGCTTTCTGAAGATGAAATGATTGAGCAAATGGTCACTCACCCGAAGCTGATTGAACGCCCGATCGTAATAAGAGGAAAAAAAGCTGTGGTGGCCAGACCGGCCGAAAAGATTGAGGATTTACTCTGAGTCCCCACTTTTGTCGCCCAACCATTTGGCAACAAGGCTCGGATTTAGCTTGTCGATGCTCAACAGCCCAACCCATACAGAGATAAATCCGATAAGAAAGATCAAGATCCAAAAGGCCATTCCAACAATGAGAAAGAAGGTAAGAATTCCGATAGTTTCCATGTCGTTTGCTCTGTGTTTCGGAGGCTAAATTAAATAATATTGTAGTCTAATCATACAATAATTCAAAATGGCTGAAGGATTCAGAATAGAGCACGACACCATGGGGGAAGTTAAAGTTCCCGAGAGTAAGTATTGGGGTGCTCAAACAGAGCGTTCACGAAATAATTTTAAAATCGGGTCGCCTGCAAGTATGCCATTGGAAATCGTCCATGCCTTTGCTCACTTGAAAAAATCGGCGGCACAGACAAATGCTGAACTCGGTGCTTTGAGCGACGAAAAGGCGAAGGCCATTACGGCAGTTTGCGATGAAATATTGCAAGGAATCCATGATGATCAGTTCCCTCTTGTTATATGGCAAACCGGCTCAGGGACGCAGTCAAACATGAATGTCAATGAAGTTGTAGCGAATAGAGCGCACGTATTGAGTGGAGGAAAACTTGATGATTCCGAAAAAACCATTCACCCCAATGATGACGTCAATAAGTCGCAGTCGAGTAACGATACTTTTCCGACAGCAATGCATATCGCTTGTTATCAAATGGTGGTTAACGTCACCATCCCAGGATTAAAAGCATTGAGGTCAACACTCCATGCAAAGTCTGAGGAATTCATGCAAGTAGTAAAAATCGGACGGACGCATTTAATGGATGCAACTCCGATTACGGTAGGTCAAGAGTTGAGCGGTTACGTTTCACAGATTGATCATGGAATCACCGCTCTAGAGAATACGCTGAAGCATTTGTCTGGCCTAGCCTTAGGCGGTACTGCAGTTGGAACAGGAATTAATACTCCGAAAGGCTACGCTGAACTGGTGGCGAAAAAAATTGCTGAATCAACAAGTTTGCCATTGATTACCGCACCGAACAAGTTTGAAGCTCTAGCTGCGCATGATGCCATTGTTGAATCTCACGGTGCTGTGAAGCAAATTGCCGTCTCACTAAACAAGATTGCAAATGATATTCGGATGCTCGCTTCAGGTCCGCGTTCAGGAATTGGTGAGTTATTGATTCCAGCCAATGAACCGGGTTCGTCCATCATGCCGGGTAAAGTAAATCCAACGCAAGCTGAAGCAATGACCATGGTTTGTGCTCGTGTGATGGGAAATGATGTTGCCATTTCTGTTGGCGGAGCTCAGGGACACTATGAGTTAAACGTATTTAAGCCCTTGATGGCCAGTGCATTTCTCGAGTCAGCTCGCTTAATAGGCGATGCAGCCATGTCGTTTAACGCACACTGTGCGACCGGTTTAAAACCCAATCTTGTAACGATTAAGAATAATCTGGATAATTCCTTGATGCTGGTTACTGCCTTGAATACCCATATCGGCTACGAGAAGGCAGCAAAAATTGCCAAAACAGCATATCAGAATGGGACAACCCTTAAAGAGGAAGCAGTCAACTTGCAGTATTTAACGGCAGAAGAATTTGACGCTTGGGTTGACCCCAGCAAGATGATTGACTCCTTGGATTAACCTTGTCCGAGGCGAGCGACGATTTGCTTTATGTTTTGCTCTGCATCTCTGTGGCAAACCAAAATAGCCGCAGGGGTATTGATGAGGATAAGATTTTCCACGGATTCCAGGACAATTTTTTTCCCCTCGGAATCAACTACAAGTGAGCCAGAAGTATTTTGAAAAAGGGTATCAGATGGACTTGCATTTTCATGCTCGTCTTTGGTCAATTTATCATATACTGAACCCCAGGTGCCTAAATCAGACCAGCTGAAATCACTCGGAACGACAAATACCTTTTCTGACTTTTCCATGAGCGCATAGTCAATAGAAATGTTTGGGCAGGACGAATAAGCTACTGAAACTTCGTCATCCTCCTGTAAATTTACTCCAGCAAGCGCTCCTGAGATTTCTGGTGCATGCTTTTCAATACCATGCAAAAGATCATTATTATTCCAAATGAAAATGCCACTATTCCACAAATAGTTTCCTGCTTCAAGAAACTTTTCCGCCGTGCTTCTATCAGGTTTTTCGGTAAAACTGATGACACTTTTGGATGGCGAATCAGAGTCTTGCTCATAGGCGATATACCCATACCCTGTGTCTGGACGATTCGGTTCAATTCCTAAAGTAACTAAGGCCTGGTCGGATTTGGCTCTCGCCAGAGCAGTCTCAATACTCATTTGAAATCCGACTTCATCAAGAATCAAATGGTCTGCAGGAGCAACGATTACCTGCGCCTCTGGGTCCATTTCACGCACAAATAATGAGCTCAAATAAATACATGGTGCTGTGTTGCTTCTATCGGGTTCCCCAATGATATTTTTGGAGGGAATACTAGGCAAATGCTCTTGTACCTGATCTACGTACATTTTGTTTGTCACGACCAAAATTTGCTCAGTAGGGATAAAGCGGTTCAAGCGATCGAAGGTGTGCCGAATAAGAGATTTTCCTGTTCCCAAGAAGTCATGAAACTGTTTTGGGTTGGCTGCCGTGCTGTAAGGCCAAAATCTACTTCCGATGCCACCAGCCATAATGAGGGCGTATGTATGCGCTTTATCCATGTTCAATAATTGCTGTTCCCGGGATGAGGTATTGCTTTTTGTTTCCTAAGTCTAAACACAAATATCTGCTTCTTCGTTTCTCAATGCTTTTAAAGTGCCTCTTTTTAAAAAGAAACTCTTTTCCCATGTCAATGTCCATTAGGTGGATTACTTCCTCAGCATTATATTTTTGAAGTGCCTTGTACAATCGAGCGTCCGTATTCGATGAAGCTTTTGGTTTTGCGGAATGAGCCAATACATAGGGACTTAAGTCGGGGGGGAAGCAATTTTCTTGATGAAGCACAAGCAAGAGCTCACCAAATATTCGTTTCCATTCTACACCGTGCGCTTGAGCTTTGCGCCCGAACGACTTAAACACGAGGTAGTGGGCATATTCGTGGGTTAAGGTGATCAAAAAAGAGTAAGGGTTGAGGTCTTTATTCACAGAAACCACACTTGATTTGCTCTTCGGGTCGAACCTGTAATCACCAAGCTTACTTCCTCGAGATCTAGACAAGCGGAATGTTAAATCTACTTGGGTAAACCACGGGTCGATGATTTCCCAAGACTCCTTGGGAACAAAGGAGCCGAATTGATCGTTGAAGGACTCAGGCATTCTTTTCACTCAAGGAATTAACCTCCAAACTCGAATGAGGCATAGGACAAGGACATTTTGGCTTCTTCTTAAAAACAGCACATGAGCTCGTGAGAAGTAGGAAAAACAGCAGTGAAAAGGCTAAAAGGGATGGGTTCCTCATGGCTTCAAATCTAGCTATTCCCGTAATTCAATGAACAATGTGAAAAAGTGCCAAGAAGATTCGTCAGGAGGCCTCCCTGCTAGAGTACATTTGAATGATGAGCTACCTCTATCACATCGGTCGATACTTTCTTTTGGTGGTAAAGGTCTTCGAACGCCCTGAAAAACCTTCTGTGTACTACAACTTGATTCTTGCCGAGATGATGAAACTCGGCCTGGGCTCATTGGGAATCATTTCAATAATTTCAGCTTTTATGGGGGCGGTAATCACCTTGCAAACCGCATCACAAGTAGAAAGTGCTTGGATTCCTGAATATACGGTAGGCTATACCACTCGGATGTCTGTCGTTTTAGAATTCGCCCCAACCATCATAGCTCTTATCCTAGCAGGTAAAGTAGGTTCAAATATAGCTTCTGAACTCGGCACCATGAGAGTAACAGAGCAAATTGACGCCCTTGAGATCATGGGGATCAATAGTGCAGGTTATCTAATCTTACCGAAGATCGCTGCCTCGCTTCTCATTTTCCCCTTTCTTATCATAATCAGCATGTTCCTTGGGATTTTCGCTGGTTATGCGGTTGTATGGATTACTGAAATAATCCCACTTCAGCAATACGTGTATGGTATTACCTACGACTTCAGGCCGTTTCACGTGATGTATGCTTTAATCAAAACCTTGTTTTTCGCTGCTACTATTACATCCATTTCAGCTTATCACGGATACTATGCCGAAGGTGGAGCATTGGAGGTGGGAGCTTCAAGCACGCGTGCAGTTGTTTACAGCAGCATCGTAATTCTCATCATCAACTATATCATCACCCAACTCCTGCTGATTTGATAGAGGTAAGGAATATTGTCAAGTCGTTTGGAGACCGAACCGTGTTGGATGATATCTCCGCCACCTTCGATCGCGGGAAGACGAACCTCGTTATCGGTGCTTCTGGGTCTGGAAAAACTACTCTATCTAAGTGTATTGTTGGACTTCACGAGCCAAATTCTGGAGAGGTAGATTACGATGGAAGGAATTTTACGCAGATGAACCTCAATCAACGAAAGGATGTCCGCAAGGAGATCGGCTTTCTATTCCAGGGTTCTGCGCTATTTGATTCAATGACTGTTGAGGAGAATATAAAGTTCCCCTTACAGATGTTTACCAAGAAGACCAGCAAAGAAATGCACGATAGAGTAAATGATTGTCTTGAACGAGTAGATATGGAGGGAGTAAACAATCTTTTCCCGTCGGAACTGAGCGGAGGGATGAAAAAGCGCGTGGGAATTGCACGAGCCATTTCAATGAACCCAAAGTATCTCTTTTGTGATGAACCAAACTCTGGGTTAGACCCAATTACAGCAATCCTAATTGATAACCTCATTAAGGGGATTACCAAAGACCTAAACATCACAACTATCGTGATTACCCACGATATGAACTCCGTGATGGAGATTGGCCAAAGGATTATTTTCCTGCACCAAGGAAAGTTGTGGTGGCAGGGTAATAAAGAGGAAATCCTAAAGGCGCAGAATAAAGAAGTGGTAGACTTTGTCTACGCATCTGAATTTATGAAGGCTGCCATCAAGCAATAAATTCTTAAGCTTTAAGGCATAAAAAAAAGGCCTCCATTTGGACGCCTTTTCTTTTGAATGCTATTCAGATTATCTGAGGATTACTTTGTGTGTCTCTTCAGTTTCACCGTTGGTGAAGCTTACTAAGTAAACACCTTTTTCAAAGTTCTCCATGTTCACGTAGATGGCGTTTTCACTATCCAACACGACTTCGTAAACATTTTGACCAATCATGTTTTTCACTTCGATACGAGCGCCGCTTGTAAGTTGCTCATTGAAACGAAGAGTTACTCCTTCTTGAGTTGGGTTAGGAAAGAGGCTCAATTTGTTTGATCCTTCCAAAACCTCTTCAACACCTACACAAGCTACTCCTGCAGCTAGCGCGTTGCTTACAGTCCAAGTACCTCCAAGAGTACAACCGTTGTTATCATTGACTCCTAAAGTGTAGTTTCCTACAATTTCAATATTTGACAATGTTGCGTTTGGCAAGTTCGTTTGAACGGAACCATCAGGTAGAGTCCACTGGTAAGCTCTTGGCGCAGTTCCACCAGTTACTAGAGGAGTAATGCTCGCTTTACAATCAGGGCTTGGGTTGAAGCTGATACCTCTATCCGGTGGCGCTGTTGTTGGGTTGATGTTCAATGCTTGAGGTTCAGTAAGGTTGATGTTGCTTGTTTGTACACAACCATTATCATCAGTAATCGTTACTGAATAACCACCTTCTGTTAAGCCAGTGCGGCTCTCGGTAATTTCGCTTGGGTCGTCGCTCCACGCATAAGTATAAGGTGGTGTTCCACCTGCAAAACCAACATTGATGCTTCCGTCGTTGTCACCAGCACAATTAAGGTTTGGTGATGCGTTACTTGGACCAACAATAGTTGAAACGAGCGTCAAGCCTAAACTAGGACCTGAAATTGTAAACTGACGACTCTGTAGACATGGAGTTGGGCTAGCGTCGAGAATCTCAACAGTGTAGTTACCAGCTCTTAGGTTGCTCAGAGTGGTTACTCCTGTTGCAACTGTTGCTCCTAAACCATCTTTCCAAGTGTAGCTCAATGGAGCAGTACCACCGGTTACGGTAAGTGCGATGCTTCCATCTTCGTCGCCGAAGCAATCTTCATCAACAACAACAGAGCTCTGAACTGAAGGAGCTCCAAGGTTACTCAAGTTTACTTGAGCAACAAAAGAACAGTTGTTGTCATCTGTTACTGTCACTTGGTAAGTTCCAGCAGCTAGGTTTTGAGCGATACTATCTGTACTGCTACCTGCAGAAGCATCCCACAGGAAGCTGTATGGAGCAGCACCGTTAATGTTTTCAACTGTTGCCGCACCGTCACTAGCACCACAAGATGCTTGAAGCACTTCTGCACTTGAGTAAGAGAAGGTAGGACAGCTAAATGCTTTTGTTACCAAACGAACCATTGGCATTCTAGATAGACCGAATAAGTTACCAGAGTTGATGGCTGGAGAGCGCCCAAAAGACTGAGTGAACAACTCATAGTCACCACTGTAAGAGTGTACCATAGTATCGATACCAGCTGTGTGATTTGCTTCAAAAGTCACCCAGTAATTACCAGGGTTTAACGTGTCTTCATCAAAAGGATAGAATACCCAGTTACCAATGTCGTTAGAGTTGATTACGAAACGATCTGGATTTGAAGCATCTGGAGGTGTTGGGTTAACAGAACTGTAGATTCTATTAAAACCACCTGTTGAACTTTCCTGCCAAACATGAAATGACACGTTCATTGAGAACACAGAAGTACTTGGAGCTACGTTGCTTGAAACGAAGAACTCTACACCCACAATTGTGTCAGGAGTGAAGATCTCGAACATATTACCCAACTCGTAGTTACTTACAGCACCTGGGTTATACGACCAGCCATCAGTGAATACTGCAGCAGATGTGCCACGGTCTTTCGCGTAAACTGAATCAGAAACTTCAAAATTGAAGCTTAAGGTGTCATCCGTTAAGTCACCTAGCGTCGAATCTCCTATAACATACATGTCAACATCATAACCACCAGGGCCACCATTAGGGTTGAACGTAGTGGTAAGGTCTTTTTTCTCTAGTGTTGCAGGAGGAACAGTAGTTGCGAAGCTTGTTCCGTTAAAGCTGAAACCACTTGGACCTGTAATGTCTGCTACTAATTGCGTGTTGGTCATTGGGTTGCTACCCATGTTGAACACATCAGCACCTAATGTTAGGTTCTGGTTGTTTCCCTGACGAGCAGGAATCTGCCAGTAAAAAGGCCATGAAGCTGTGTCAAGTGAAGTCTGTGTGTAGGCTTGCGTAATTGCTAAGTCGTTTTCTTCTCCTTCAAGAAGAAGAACGTCGTCCAATTGCCAGAAGTAGTGAGAATCACCTGACCAGTGGAAGCGAATTTGAACATTGTTCAAACCACCTGCAACGTTGGAAAGCTTAATGCGCTCTGTAATTGCGTTGGCAGATGACGTGTTTGTTGCGACTCCATTTCTTACATCGAAAACGGCGGTGTCACCAGCGGCGATTACTTCAACGTCCAAGTTCACGTTTGTAAACGGACGGAAGTAAGAAGTGAATTCTAAAACTACAGAAGGATAGTTTGTAAGGTTTTGAGTTGGAAGTGAAAGAACAGCGTCAACTTCCAAAAATCCACCCGCAGGTGTTGGTGAGTTTCCTGCATCCGCATCACAAATCAAAAAACCATTTGTTCCAGTAGGACTGGCGATGGCTGCTGTACCAGCAGCATATTGACCTTGCGACATTTGATTCGTCCAAGCCCAAGATCCAGGTCCGGAAACAACTGTACTAGCCCAGCCAGATGGCAAACTCCCTCCACCAAAATCTTCTGAGAAGATGGTGTCACCTGCAGCTGCTACAGCCGCATTGTATTTTGCTTTGGCTTTATTTTTTATTCCATTCTTGAATTGAGATGTTTGATCATAAGCCATCGGCTTGATTTCATCCAGGTGTTCAAGGTTCGTTGCAATAGGTAAACGGGTTTGCCCGAATGCAACACTCGTTGAAACAACGACAGTTAATAGTGTTAGAAGTTTTTTCATAGTCCTCTGATTATTCTAAGTTGAGCTTACGATTCTGTTAAATTTTCCGAAAGAAAGCAAAGATAATCGAAAAGAGACTCGATTGTGGTCTCCTTTATTGGACGCGAACTTATATGCGTGGCTTGGTCAGCTTTCAGACACTATATAGCCATCTCTCATATTCACTACACGGCGGGCGTGTTTGGAAATGTCCTCTTCATGCGTGACCAAAATCACGGTATTACCTTGATTGTGAATTTCATCGAAAAGCTCCATGATTTCATAGCTCGTCTTCGAATCCAGATTACCGGTTGGCTCATCCGCTAACAGAATAGAGGGATTGTTAATGAGTGCTCGGGCTACTGCTACGCGTTGTCGCTGACCACCAGACAACTCATTTGGCTTGTGGTCCATCCTATCGCTTAGCCCGACATTAACGAGTGCCTTTTCAGCCATGGCATCCCGTTCTTCTTTTGACATTCCTGAATACACTAAGGGAAGTGCGACATTATCTAAGGCTGAATAGCGAGGCAAAAGATTGAAGGTTTGAAAGACAAAACCTATTTCGCGGTTTCGGATTTCCGCCAATTCATCCTCTTTTAAAGAGCTCACGAGGTGATTGTTTAAAACATATTCACCTGATGTTGGTTGATCTAAGCAGCCCAGAATGTTCATTAAGGTCGATTTCCCTGAGCCAGAAGTTCCCATCAAGGCGAGGTATTCATTCTGTTTGACATTTAAATCAACAGACTGGAGTGCTTTGATCACTTGTGTGCCAATTCTGAAATGACGAGACAGATCTTTTACTTCAATCACATTCACCTTGCGAAAGAAACACAACAAGAGTTTAAGATCGCTGTTTTGTTATGGGCGGTTTGAAATAGATTTGCGCGATGTCAGAAAAGGCCAATAGGCTACTTCCTTATTTCATTTTACTTCTTCTCGCCTTCATCTGGGGAAGTTCATTCATCTTAATGAAGGTTGGCTTAGGGGCACTTCGCCCTATTGAACTTGCTACACTTCGTGTTGCCATTGCTGGTTTCTCACTTTCTCCATTTGCCATTAGAGCTATTCATAAGCATCGATCAAAATGGAAGGTGCTGATTGGCGTGGGACTACTTGGTAATTTGCTGCCCGCCATTCTTTTCGCCAGTGCGCAAACCGTCATTGATTCCAGCCTATCAGGAATGCTGAATTCATTAACTGCTGTTTTTACCTTGCTATTTGGTGCCTGGTTCTTTGGAATAGAAGCGAGTAGACGCAAGTGGCTAGGTGTACTGATAGCACTTTTCGGCTCAGGCTTGCTCTTCGCGGAAGACTTCCTCAATACGGATATAGCGCAGATTAAGTACGGGGGATTGGTTCTATCGGCAACATGTTGTTATGGTCTAAGTGTGAACTTAATTCGGAACTTCCTCAGTGGTGTTCGCTCCATTGAGGTTGCTGCCTTGTCCCTTTTTCCGGTTTCGATTGTTTCGCTCATTATATATCTGTCTTTGGGCGATTTTGAAGTCTTCCTCTCGCCCGATGGTCAGAAATCTATTGGTGCCGTGGTTCTTTTGGCATTAACGGGAACTGCCTTTGCAAGCGTCATATTTTTCTATTTGGTGTCGAAAACCTCCGCTTTATTTGCGTCTATGGTAACCTACTTGATTCCATTGGTAGCCATAGCTTGGGGAGTTTTAGATGGGGAGCGAATTCATCTATTCGAGATTTCTGGAATGCTGGTTATTCTCCTTGGAGTTCTCTTGATTCGACGCTGACAGGAAAATACCAAAAGAGCTTTGGCTAGTAATGATTATATGTCTATTTTTGCGGCCCTTTTTTAACGACCGGTATAATATTCAGGTACATGTATGCAATTGTAGAAATAGCAGGGCATCAATATAAAGTTGAGAAAGACCAACAGGTTTTCGTTGACCGATTGGAAGACAAAGAAGGTTCTAAAGTGACCTTTGATAAAGTTCTTCTAATCGATGATAATGGAAAAGTAAATGTTGGCGCCCCGGCTATCAGTGGAGCTGCTGTAACAGCAAAAGTTGTGAAGCACCTCAAAGGCGGCAAAGTGATCGTCTTCAAAAAGAAAAGAAGAAAAGGCTACCAGAAGAAAAATGGTTTCCGTCACTTCTTAAGCGAAATTCAGATTGAGAAAATCGCAGCAAGTGGTGCTAAGAAATCTGCTCTGAAGGTCGAAGCCAAATCAACTCCAAAGGCGAAGGCCGATTTGAAGGCTATAGCTCCGAAAGCAAAAACGGCCGCTGCTAAGCCTGCTGCTACAAAAGTCGCTGAGCCAAAAACAGAAGCTGCTAAGCCGGCTGGAAAGAAGCCAGCAACGAAAAAGCAAGCCGCTCCGAAGGCAGAAGCTAAGAAGCCAGCTGCTAAGAAGCTAGCCACAAAAAAAGCAAGTACAACCAAAAAGTCTGACGACAAAAAATAATTCCTAAGCCATGGCACACAAAAAAGGAGTCGGTAGTTCTAAGAACGGACGGGAGTCGGAAAGTAAAAGACTCGGTATTAAAGTAAGTGGAGGAGCAATTGCCATTGCAGGTAATATTCTCGTTCGCCAAAGAGGAACAAAACATCACCCAGGTGAGAATGTAGGTATTGGTAAAGACCATACCTTATTTGCACTGATTGATGGAACTGTTCAGTTTCGAAAGAAAAAAGACAATAAATCTTATGTCTCAATCTTACCTCCAACGGAGGCTTGAGTTGAGCTCAAATGAGATAATTAAATCCCGACATTTGTTCGGGATTTTTTGTTTGTAAGAAGATGCTCGAGTTACCCTACTTAAGAGAGAAGAAAGAAGAAGCCACCTTGGCACTGCAAAAGCGCGGAATTGATGCGGAAAAGCTCATCGATGAAGTTCTGTCGATTGATTCTGAGCGTAGAAACCTACTTCAAGAATTAGAAAGCTCCAAACACGAAATGAATGTGGCTTCCAAGGAAATTGGGGCGGCCTTTCAATCGGGTGATAAGGAGAAAGCACAAGAGCTTAAGGATCGAACAAAAGCTTTAAAGGAGACCGTCAAAAACGGTGATGTAAGCTTAGCTGAAATCGAAAGCCGACTTCGAGATCAATTAATTCTTCTTCCCAACATTCCTCATAAGAGTGTGCCGAAAGGCAATTCTGAAGAAGAAAATGAAGAAATCAAGCAGGTAGGGGAACTTCCTAACCTGATGGAGGGTTCCAAGCCGCACTGGGAATTGGCCAACGACTATAATCTCATGGACTTCGAACTTGGAGTCAAAATCACAGGGGCTGGATTTCCCGTTTACAAGAATAAAGGAGCTCGCCTTCAAAGAGCCTTGATCAATTTCTTCTTGGACGAAGCTCGTCATGCGGGCTACGATGAAGTGATTCCTCCACATTTAGTGAATGCCGAATCTGCCTTTGCTACAGGTCAACTTCCAGACAAGGATGGGCAGATGTATCATACAGAATTGGACCATTTGTACCTAATTCCTACGGCCGAGGTTCCTGTAACGAACATCTTTCGTGATGTAATTCTAGATAAGGACCAACTACCACAAAAACTAACGGCTTATACACCATGCTTCCGCCGTGAAGCTGGCTCATATGGGAAGGATGTAAGAGGCTTAAACAGGCTGCATCAATTTGATAAGGTTGAAGTTGTTCAAGTAGTAGATCCACAAAAGAGCTACGAGGCACTAGATGAAATGGTGGCTCATGTGGCCAGCATTCTCGAAAAGCTGGAACTGCCCTACAGGCTTTTGCGATTGTGTTCAGGCGACCTGAGTTTCACTTCCGCATTGACTTTCGATTTTGAAGTCTATTCAGCGGCGCAAGAAAGATGGCTTGAGGTGAGCTCGGTTTCTAATTTTGAAAGCTACCAAGCGAACCGCTTGAAACTGCGCTACAGAAATGAAAATGGGAAGCCAGCCTTGGCCCATACACTAAATGGTAGTGCGCTCGCGTTACCTCGAATCCTAGCTTCGATACTTGAAAACTATCAAACCGAAACAGGTATCGATATTCCAACATGTTTGATTCCTTACACCGGTTTCGAAAAAATTGAAGTTTAAGTACTATGAAGTATTTGATTCCTTTTCTCGCACTCATCCTTCTTGCATGTGAACCTTCAAGCGATCAGGAAGCTGAAGCGCTTATGGACAGCCTTTCAACTGTGATTGACCAGAGTAGGTCATCACTGGATTCTGTAGAAATTAACAAGATTAAAAGCATTGGAGACTCCATTGACTACGACAGAGACCTCGTTGGATTGGTGGAAATAGACACCCTTCCTAGAGAAAATGCCATAGCGCTTGGCCAGTACTTAGACATGAATCGATCGGTTGGCAAATTCCTACAAACCTTTGAAGATGTGAAAGGGGAGATCGAATACAGCCAAATCCAAGTCAAGAACCTGAAGAACGACTTGCGTTCAGATAGAGTTCCGGACTCTATGAAGGTTATCTACATTAAGACGGAACAAGAAGCGGTTGGAAGACTGCGCGAATCAAGCAAGAACATTAGAGAATGGGAATCCATTCTGTTTGAGCAATTTGAGAATTATCGACCTAAAGCCCAAGCAGTAATTCAAAACTTGGAGCCTTCCTTGCAAGTAGAGGACGAATGAAATTAACCATCGCTTTTCTAATTTGCCTGCTCCCTGCATTCCTTCAGGCTCAGGTAACGGATGAGCAACTGGCCTCGCATTATTATCAAAAAGGCGACTATGAAAAGGCCTCACTTTATTACAAACGCCTTTTCGAAACCCACCCAAACACCAACTACTACGAGTTCTACTTGAATTGCCTCTACGAACTGGAGCGGTTCAAGGAAGTGAAAGACGTCATCAAAAAACAAATTCGCGTCTTCCCACGAGAACAAAAGTACCAAGTTGATCTCGGATCGTACTATCGAAAACTCGACGACGACAAAAAGGCCGAAAAAGTATTTCAAGCTTTGCTTCAGGATATGAAGCCACGCTTCAACGACATCCAATCCACTTCTAAAGCTTTTCAAGAAATAGGGGAATCTCAGTACGCGCTCCAAACGCTGCAGAAAGGACGGAAGATTCTTCCCGCATACCCATTCAACACAGAGATAGCCACCATTTATGGTGAACTAGGTCAGACTTCTGAAATGATTGATGAGTTCATCTCACTAGTGGAACTTAGCCCGAACTATTTGCAAACGGTCCAGAATGCCCTCGGCAGAAACATTTCGCTCGACAATGTTGACGAACGAAATCTACTGAAAGCAGAATTGTACAAAAAAATACAGCAGCGCCCAAACGAGGACATTTATGTTGAACTGCTTACCTGGGTTCTGATTCAAGAAGGAAATTTTGATGCTGTTTATCGTCAGGCAGTTGCCCTCGATAAGCGAAAAAAGGAGGACGGACAACACTTGATGGAGCTCGCCAACTTGGCCAAGAAAAGCAAGAATTTTTCTATTGCGGTGAAGTCCTTGGAGTATGTAGTTCAAAAAGGTGATGAAGCCCAGATGTACATCCCAGCTAAGTTTGAGCTCATGGAAGTTCTGTACGAAATGATGAAAGCCGACCCTGAGGCAGGACTTGATGAAGCTCAAAAGACTTTAGGTAGTATGGCACCAACATACTTT
>CAXAIH010000025.1:0-13994 GCA_963968755.1 uncultured Flavobacteriales bacterium | reverse complement strand
ATAATAAGGAACGATGGGACCAAACTGCTTATGACTTTCAAGTTTGGTAAACTCTTCATAGGCTGTTTGATAGTTTCCTTTGTTGAATTCGATATGACCGTAATAGTATCGAGCTGGAGCTTGGTACTTATTCTCAACATCCTTGATCTCGTAGAACTTCTGCTTTGCTTCCTCAATTTCTTTTTTCTGAAAGGAAGCATAGCCGTACTTAAAGAAGTACTCTGCTTGCTCGTTTGGAGAAAGATCAAGTTTGTCGACCTGCGCAAACCAATTCATTGCCTTGTCCCACTTCTTCTTTCGATAATTGTAGATACCAAGTTGAAAAATTGCCTCCTTCACCTTCGGACTCTCGGGGTTTGAGCGAATAAATTCACGCAATAGCAAATCTGCATCCCGATTAAAAAGTTGCATACCACAAAGGGCGGCGTAATACTGTGCGTTGATTTGAACCTCCGAATTCTGATCCTCGGTGGTCGACATTGCCTTCTCAAACTGATTTTGAGCGGCCGTATACTTCTCTTTATCGAAGTAATCTAGGCCTCGATGGAAGTACCGTAAGGAGGTAGTATTAATGGTCGTTTTCTGCGCAATCAGCCCAGCTGAAGCGAAATACAGAACAAATAAGCTGAGCAGGAATCGATGCATTCAGGAAATAAAAGAGACTCTTTTTACGTTGGTAAAAATAGACTAGCGCAGGCTGGAAGGTGACCCTCAAGCGTGGAGTTATTAACGCGTTCGTGTTAAAACAAATGGTCCGAAAACCGCGCCAGTTCTTGGCTTTCAGAGGTATTTTGCTAGTCAACTAAAAGGGCTTTCACTACCTTTGACGCAGCCATGGATGCAAAGCAGAAACACATCATAGACCTCAAGCAGGTCAATATCTATCAGCAGAAACACCTTATTCTTTCGGACGTAAATCTTCAGTTGGAAGCCGGAGAATTTGTGTGGTTAATTGGCAAAACCGGCTCTGGGAAAAGCAGTTTGCTTAAAACCCTGTACGGTGAATTGGAGCTCACAGAAGGTGAAGGTGAAGTTGCCGGCTTCACACTAAAGAAACTCAAGACGAGAAAGATTCCACTACTACGGAGGAATTTAGGGATTGTCTTTCAAGACTTCCAATTGCTTTCTGACCGAAGCGTAATCGAAAATTTACTTTTCGTCATGCGAGCAACAGGCTGGAAGAAAAAGAACGAAATCAAAGACCGCATCGATGAAGTCCTGCATCTCGTAGGCCTTCCCACCAAGGGTTTTAAAATGCCTCATGAATTATCAGGTGGTGAGCAACAGCGCGTGGCCATTGCAAGAGCACTCATCAATCACCCAAGTGTCATTCTTGCCGACGAACCCACTGGAAATCTAGACCCAGCCACCTCAGGAAGAATTCTAGATCTCCTCCGCGACATTAGCCGACAAGGAACAACCGTGATTATGGCCACTCATGATTATGAACACATGCAAAAATTCCAATCTAGAATCATGGTATGTGAAGACGGTAAGCTCGTTGAAAAAAGCAAGCTAACTACATCCGAATAAGGTGCTCTCCATCCTAATCCCGATTTACAATTTTGAGTTGGACCCCTTTGCTCGAGCGCTTCGCGAACAGTGTTTGGCCGAAAAGATTGACTTCGAGATATTGTGTGTTGACGACGCTTCTTCGCCAGAGTATAAAGATGTAAATCGCAGATTGGCTCAACTTGAAGGTGTCGACTACGAAGAGCTTCCTACAAATCTGGGTCGTTCAAAAATCAGAAATCTTCTCGCAGAGAAAGCCAAGTACGAGAACATCCTCTTCTTTGATTGCGACTCAAGCATTGAAGATGACGACTTCATTAAAAATTACCGCCCCTACTTCGATATGAATAAGGTTGTTTATGGAGGCCGATCGTACCGCTTGCATTCTCCTTCCGACAAAAAGTTCATGCTCCGCTGGAAATATGGTATTGAGCGTGAAGTTCAATCTGCCGAAAAGCGCCAAGAATTTCCGTACCGAAGTTTTATGACCAACAATTTCCTCATTCCTAAGTCGATATTGAAGAAGGTTCAACTCGACGAAAAACTAAAGGGCTATGGTCATGAGGACACTATGCTTGCACTTGAGTTAAAAGATCAAGGCTACGAAATTGAGCACATCGACAACCCTCTTTGTCACATTGGACTAGAAGACTCTGAAGAGTTTCTAGAAAAAACTAAAAACGGAGTTCAGAATTTAGCGCACATCATTGAAAGCGGGAAATTGGGTCGAAGCAACAAGCTCTTCCGAACCTATACCAAGCTGAGAAACTTCAAACTACTTCGTGCTTTTCAATTCTATTTTACGAAGAATGAAAGGAAGTTTCTTGAGAACTTAAAAAGCCCCGAGCCCAAGCTCAAATACTTCGACGCCTTCAAGCTATATCACCTTTCGAAAGCTCTTTCCTGATGTACAATGGACTCAAGCGCATGATTCTTAAGCTGCTTCCTACCTCGGCATTGGAAGTGTTGGAATTTCCTCTTCGGTCTCTTTATTATCCCTTCGTGAAAGGGAATGCCTACGACTGTCCGTGTTGTGAGCGTTCGTTCAAGAATTTTCAAGCCATTGAGCATGAGTATTTTAAAGACCAATTATGTCCTAGCTGTGGAAGTATCCAGCGCACGCGACTCTTATGGAAATACCTTCAGCTAGAATGGCCAGAGCTGAGCCAGAAAAAGATTCTTCATTTCTCGCCGCACAAGTACCTGCGAAAAAAGATTCTTCAGCAGAATAAAACGAACTACAACGACACCGACTATGTGACTTCTCGTTGTAGGTATCAATACGACATCACTGCTCTTCCATTGGACTCAAATTCGCTGGATTTGGTCATCGCCTACCACATTTTCGAACATATCCCCGACGACCGCTTAGCCATGCAGGAGTGTTTTCGAACTTTGGCTTCTGGGGGTCGGATGCTAGCACAGGTGCCTTGGAGAAATGAGGCCACCGTTGAAGATTCGAGCATTACAGATCCTAAAGAACGCTTGAGGCTTTTTGGCCAGGAAGATCATGTACGCTATTACGGAAAGCAAGATTTTAAGAACCGCTTGCAGGAAGCTGGCTTCGAGGTGAGCGAAAAGAGAGCAGACCTACTCTTTGATGCAGCAAGCCTAAAACGCGAATCCTTGCGTGCAGAAGAGATTATTTGCGACTGCTTGAAGCCATAAATAAACCTTCGTACAAACTCAAGAGGTTCCGCTCCTCTTCTTGCCAATTAAACTTTTGACGGGCCTTCATAGCTTCATCCGAAAGCCGAGTATAAAGTGTTTCGTTTTTGAGCAATTGATTGAGGGAACTTGCAATGGTCTTCGGACTCAGATCATCTATGAGTACCGCAACCTCATATTCTTTATTGAAGTTCCTGTATTCAGGGTAGTTCATGGCAAGCTGTGGAATACCGGCCTGCAAATAATCGAAGAAGCGATTGCCTAGGCTGAACTCATTGCTAAGGCCTGCTTTGCTAAATAGGGTAATACCTATGGAAGCCGATTGTGTATATTCTAGGAGTTCTTCAGGACGCAAGTATCCCGTAAACTGAACCTTCTGCTCCAGCTTGCGCGTTTGCACCAAACTTTTCAAAGACTCGAACAAGTCACCTTCGCCACACACCACCAATTTACCCTCAACGAGGTACATGGCTTCAATTAGTTCTTGCAAACCACGTCCATGATTTACACTTCCCTGGTATAGAATTCTGCTTGGCTTTCTTGAGCTTGGATCAAGATCACGCAGGCGAGCGATGTTTCGAATGATGTGAAAGGAAGTGGGGTATTGTTTCTCGAAGAGTTCTGCGTAACCCGCCGAAACAGTGTAAGCCATATCCACTTTGGGAACGCAGAGGCGCTCGATCCACTTCCAAAGTCTACGGATCCAAGGTCTGCTCACAACCTCTTCCATCTCGCTGAAATACTCATGGGCATCGTATACCCACTTACATTTCTTTCGCAAGAAGTAGCCTGGTAAAATGGCATCCAAATCACAGGAGCACAAGGCATCCATTTCCTGCTCTTTCAGGAATTTATACAAACGCCAATTGTATTCTAAATAGAAGAGCTTGCCTGATTCGAAACGGCATTTGATTCGATGTTGATGAAATTCCTGCTCACTTAGCTCCTTGGAATTGCTCTTTTCTCTGCCTACTAAGGTGACCTCATAACCCGATTTCGTGAGAGACGAGCAGATGCGCTGCATTCTCTGATCAAAGTTTAAATCGGTGGTTACCGTAAAGAAGAGTCTTTTCATTTGAGCTTCTCGTACCAGTTCATATCCAAGCTTCTTCCCTCTCCATTTTCAATGAGCTTTGGAGGCTCGAAAGGCGGGAAAAAACTTGCGCGAAAATGCAATTTCTGGCGTTCAATTGGCCAAGTTGCATCTATGCTTTTTACTTGGTCGATTTCATTCCGAAGGTGAAAAGAAGAGGAGCGTTCTTCCTGAAAATCAGCTTGTGGTGTTTTCGAATAATCTGAAGCCAATATTTGATTCCAATGAGCGCTAAAGAGCAGCTTTGATTCATCTAGCGTACGCTCGTACAAATTCTTCACCCACTCTTCCTCCTTCATCTCAAAGCGACGCTCAAAAAGGATGTCGCCAGCATCTACCTGAGGCACCATCATATGTAGGCTGGTTCCAAACTCCTTCTTCCTATCGAGAATGGCGAAGGTGAATTGGTTGCAGCCGCGATATTCGGGCAAAGGAGCCATGTGCAAATTAATGTTGACTTCTTGTGCCACCTTCAAGTGCTCAGCTGTTAACATCCGATCGTATTGAACAGAAATGAGAAGATCGTATTCTAGGTCTAGGAGTTGATCTGGGTCGCGGATCAGCTCTACACTTCTTCCTTCTAGAAGCGAACTAAAGCGCTCATCGAGTTGAAGCCTTGAATTCCCACCAAAGGCAAGCAGCTCGCACTGGCCATGGTCTGCAGATTTCAAAATGAAGGCCAAACAATGAAGTCCAATGTCTTTTGCGCCTAAGAAAACAATACGTTTCAAAGAATGAGTTTGACACCTGCTCCTGCCGGTTCGGTGATTGCATCAAAGTCTGGAACTGAACCCGTATATAAGCCAACTGCGACAAAAGAGGTATCGGAATCTAGTTCAATGTCGGTACCCAAATCAGCTCCCGTTCCTTCTACAGAAGTCAACCATTCACGATTACCTTGAAGTGTGTACTTCGCTAGCCAACCTTCACAGGATCGGTTTTCGCCTGGACGTATGCTATCGTTGCCGAAACGTGCATTGTTGACGGCAGTCTGAAGAACCGTACCAATCACGTACGAATTTCCAGCCCCATCAGATGTAATTCCTGAACCCACATCATAGGAAGCTCCAACACCCGAATCGATCCAATCAACTTGTTGTGCAGAAGCGCTGAGAAGAGTTAAGGAGAGGAAGGCTGTTAAGAGCTGACGCAAGAGATACTGTTTTGGCAAAGCACTAAAGATAAGGCTAATAAGGATATGTAATAATGATCTTCTTAAGAGGAGCTTTGTCAAGGCAGGCTTTTGAACGATGTGAATTGATAGATTTGGCCCAAGTTTGAAGTCTTATGCGCGTATTGGTTACTGGAGCCACTGGATATATTGGTTCACACACATGCATCGAATTACTAAACGACAAAAAAACCCGAGTGGTTGGTTTCGACAGTTTGGTGAATTCGAGCGATTCGAGTTTAAAGAATATTCAGAAGATTACTGGGAGGTCTCTTGATTTCGAGAAAGTGGACCTTGTTGACCTAGAAGCTACACGTAAGGCATTCGCTCGAGCGGGTAAGCTTGACGGCGTCATTCACTTCGCCGCCTTAAAAGCTGTAGGTGAATCGGTAGAACAGCCTCTGCGCTATTACGAGAACAACTTGCAGTCGCTGATCAATACGTTGAAGTGCTGCGAGGAATTCAATATCGAGAACTTCATCTTTTCAAGCAGCTGTTCCCTTTACGGAAATGTCAGCACTCTCCCCGTAAGCGAGGAGACTCCGCTGGCGCAAACGGAATCGCCTTATGCGCACACGAAACTTATCGGAGAGGAAATACTCCGAGCAAGCGTGAAAGTTCAAGATATGAAGAGCATCGCACTTCGCTATTTCAACCCCGTAGGTGCCCATGCAAGTGGACTAAATGGTGAACACCCCATCAACAAAGCAAACAACTTGCTTCCGGTAATTACCCAAACCGCTTCTGGCCTCATCGATAAAATGTTCATCCACGGAAACGATTATCCAACGCGTGACGGAAGTTGTGTTCGCGATTATATTCATGTGATGGACATCGCAGAAGCACACGTTCGCGCCTTGAAATATCAATTGGAAGGCAAACAAACAGAAGCCTTCGATTTGTTCAATTTAGGTTCAGGAAATGGTGTCAGCGTGCTAGAAGCCATCAAAGCCTTTGAAAAGGTAAGCGGAGTAGAGTTGAACTATGAAATGGGTACTCGCCGAGAAGGCGACGTGGCTGAAATCTACTCAGACTCCAGCAAGGCCGAACGCGTTTTGGGTTGGAAAACCAAACACAATCTAGACGAGATGATGTCTTCTGCCTGGAAGTGGCAACAAAACATCAATCAATCGTTGTGATAAGGGTGACCCTTTAAGATGGTCATCGCTCGATATACTTGTTCCGTAAACAACAAGCGAATCATCTGATGTGAGAAAGTCATATCGGAGAAAGAAATCTTAGCCTGCGCTCTCGCATAAAGACCTTCTGAAAAACCATATGCCCCACCGATTAAAAAGGTGAGTGTTCCATTTGAACTGGCCTTTTTCTCCATCCAAGAAGCAAATTCCCTTGAGCTAAATGATTGTCCATTTTCGTCCAAAAGGACTAAAAAACCTGAGGTTTGTAGCATACTCAACACATTCTCCTCTTCTCGCTTCTTTAACTCCTGCGCGTCGTATTTCCCTTTGATGTCTGGAATGCTTGTGACCTGATATTTACAGAATCGGCCGAGTCTTTTTTCAAAATCTGCGATTCCATCTTCCAAGTATTTTGGACGCGTTTTGCCTATTTGGATTAAGGTTATCTTCACCGGTCTGAAAGATAGATAAGTCCGTGCTGACAGAAAGAGAGAAATACCAGATTCAGGAACACATCAAACTTTCCTTCCGAGAAGACTTTTCAGACGAAGAAGACCATTCAAGTAAATCGAGTTTTCCTGAAGAAACACAAGCTTCCGCAGTACTCATCTCAAAGGATTCCGGAATCATTGCAGGTCTTGAAGTCGCGGAAATGGTTTTTCATTTTCTAGATCCTGAACTTAAGTTCAGCTCCTTGATCTCCGACGGAACGCAGATCGAACCAAGGATGCGCCTTTTCGAACTGCAAGGCCGCGCTTCGAGAATCCTTTCTGGGGAACGCCTCGCGCTCAACTACCTGCAACGTATGTCGGGAATAGCCACCAAAACTGCCGAATATGTAAAGGCTGTTGAAGGGACGGGAGCAAAAATTCTAGATACGAGAAAGACAAGCCCCGGTTTGCGGCTTTTCGAAAAGCTTGCTGTGAAGATTGGAGGTGGACTAAACCATCGTCATGGTCTGTATGATATGATCATGCTCAAAGACAATCACATCGACTACGCAGGAGGCATTAAAGCAGCTCTTGACTCTTGTTATTCCTACAAAGAAAAACAGGGCGTTGATGTACCCGTTGAAATTGAAACCCGGTCCCTTTCGGAAGTTCAGGAAGTATTAAATGATGGTCGCATAGACCGAATTATGCTCGACAATTTTAGCCCCGAAGAAACCCGCCAAGCTGTAGACTTAATCGACAGTAAAATTGAAACTGAAAGCAGTGGTGGAATCACCTTAAGCAATGTGCGATCCTACGCAGAATGCGGCGTAAACTACGTTTCCATCGGCGCTCTTACCCATCACATAAAAAGTTTAGACCTTAGCCTTAAAGCATCTATTTCGTGAAGAAACTTCTACTTCTCCTACTCGCGATCCCATTCTTGGGACAGTCACAAGCCTACGATCCACTCTCAAGCCCAAACACCTATGATTCAGAAGGCAATCCGAACTACTGGAAGAATAAAAGGGTAAATGCGGCCTATTGGCAGCAAGACGTTTATTACAGCTTGGATGTAAAGCTCGATTTGAATGAAGACAAACTGGAAGGAAGTGAACGTTTGGTGTACACCAACAACTCTCCTGTTGAACTCTATGAACTCTATTTCCACCTCTACCAAAATGCCTTCCAACCGGGCAGCTATTACGACGATCTTCAAAAAAACAACGGACGGAAAAATGTGTACGGTAAGAATGAATCCGAGCTTTTAGGAACAAAAGTGGAAGGGATGAGGGTGGATGGCGAACCCGTGAAAACTGAGCTTGATAATACCGTTCTGAAGGTTCTCCTGAACAAGCCAATTCCCTCTGGAGCCAAGGTGACCATCGAATTGAATTTTAAAACCTGGTTCGATGCCCGTGGTAACGTTCGACGTAGGATGAAAGTCTTCGATAGCTTTGGAAGTAAGCACTACGATGGAGTGCATTGGTATCCGCGAATTGCCGTTTTCGATGCGAAATTTGGATGGACAACAGACCAGCACCTCGGGCGCGAATTTTACGGCGACTTTGGTTGTTTTGATGTGAACCTGACTCTGCCTTCGAATTACGTTCTAGATGGAACTGGTTTCCTCGTGAACCGAAATGAAGTGTACCCCGCCGAGCTACGTCAAAAACTAGACATCAAAAACTTCGCCCGTAAACCATGGAATGAAGCTCCTTCTGTCATCACCCCATATGCGGAAGGCTCTTTCAAAACTTGGAAATTTCACGCGGAAAACGTGCACGATTTTGCCTGGACTGCAGACCCGAACTATCGCATAGGCGAGAGTGAATGGAATGGCATTAAGTGCTACGCGCTCGTTCAAGAACCTCATGCCGCCGGCTGGCAGAATGCTTCCGATTATGTATCAAAAATCATCAAAACCTTCTCGGAAGATTTTGGAATGTACACCTACCATAAGATGATTGCTGCGGATGCTAGAGATGGAATGGAATATCCAATGCTCACACTTGATGGTGGATACGATCCAGGTTACCGCGGGCTCTTCGTTCATGAAATTGGTCACAACTGGTTCTTTGGACAAGTCGGCAATAATGAAACGTATCGAGCTTCTATGGACGAGGGTTTTACGCAGTTCCTAACCGCTTGGGGTTTGGAGGTGATTGACGGAGATACACTCTTTTCATATCCATCGAAAAGCTGGTACTACAGGAAATTTCGAAAGCCCCAATTGGCACGAGAAACACGGGTTTATTACGGATACATCCGAGATGCATTGGTCTTTCAAGACGCCGTTCTGAATACCCACTCAGATGGTTTTGGAGGAGCGCTACGCCACGGGGGTGGTTATGGACACGTGTATTACAAAACCGCCACCATGCTCTACAACATGCAATATGTTTTGGGCGACAGTCTGTTTTTGGCTGCCATGCAGAATTACTTCCAAGAGTGGAAAATTGCACATCCTTATTTTGAAGATTTCAGAAACAGCATCATTCAATTCACCGGAGTGGATTTGAATTGGTTCTTCGATCAGTGGTTCACCACAACAAAACGCATTGACTATGGAATAAAAAAGGTGAAAAAGGGAGATGAGGATGGCTCTTACGAAGTCACCTTCAAGCGAAAAGGACGTATGCAAATGCCTTTGGATTTCTCCGCCTACGACGAAGATGGGGAAGAATATAAATACCACATTCCTAATACATGGTTTGCCAAGGAAACTGATGCTACAGTTCTGAAGCGATGGATTGGCTGGGACAAACTTCAACCTACCTATACTGCCGAGATTCAGCTCGATGATAATGCAAAATTGATTCAGCTACAAATTGACCCGAGCAATCGTTTGGCGGATGTGAATCAGTTAGACAATCGGCTCAATCAAAAAATTCGCTTCCGTTTTGATCATCGCTTGAGAAATACTGCCGACCGAGATGCCTATGAAATCTTTGGCCGTCCTGACTTTTGGCACAACGGCTTCGACGGGCTTAAGGCAGGAGTTCACTTCGAAGGTGATTACTTCGACAAGCTTCACTTCATCGACTTCAGCTGGTGGTATAACAGTATGCTTCTTGAGAACACCAATCAATACCCTGGCTTGAGCCGAGGAAACAACGACATCTATTCCTACAGATTTACCTACTCCACCCCACTCTTGAAAGTAATGGACGGGCTAAACTTTGGTTTGGGCAGTAAGTATCTTGACGGGTATTTCGAGAACAAAATCTGGTTCAAGAAAGGCACTAAGAAAGGGAACAGCACTGTAATCTTCGGCTTTAAGACCATGTACCGTCCAGATGCAGAATCCCTTGGCTACTTGATCCTTCCATCTGAATGGAATGTAGACAAGTGGAACAACACAGTCAATGTTGGGCTCCGCCATAAATACAAGTATAAGTTCGGACGAGGAGAAATTAAGCTTGGCTTGCGCTCAAGCTCCTTGCTCAGCGACTACAATTACTCCTATGCACGTTTGGAAGTCATCAACCGGAACAGGTGGAAGAAACTCGATTGGAAAACGCGCTTCCTCGCTCAATACGGCGCAGGCGACCAATGGGCACCTGAATCAAAACTCTTCATTGCTGGAGCGAACCCTGAGGAAATGATGGACAATAAATACATGCGTTCTGTGGGCTTCACCCCAAGGGATTGGACTGGTCTAGGAAGTCATTTGGGTCACCTACAATATGGTGGAGGTTTGAACCTTCGGGCCTATACAGGATACTTAGCTCCATCCACAAATTCAGATGGATTGGTTAAGGCTTCTTATTCTGGCTACAGCGGTGCTTCCTTTAGCGGTGAGCTCGACTACAACCGCTTGATTGGATGGAAACCTAGGAAGCTGAGCAGAAGTCTGCATCTTGCCTCCTATGTCTTTGCCGATGTAGGAATCATCAATCTAAATGAAGCCTACGAAAGCTTTGAGCTCTCAGATTTACGGGCTGATGCTGGGCTTGGTTTCGCTTTGACCATAAAGAGATTCTTCAAACTAGAAAAAGTAAAACCTCTGGTTCTTCGGGCAGACTTCCCACTTGTTGTAAACAGAATCCCTTCAACGGAATCACAGTTTGCAAATTTCAGATGGGTACTTGGAATTGAAAGGTCCTTCTAGCGAATTAAGGTCACCGCTCCTTTAAAGTCTACTCCATCGCCTTCTAAGCGGTAAAAATAAACTCCTGTGCTTAGGGCTTTTCCTGAGAAGCTTCTACCATCCCACCTTTCACCAGGAACTTGGTCGCTTTGATAGACTTCAACACCCCATCTGTTGAACACCTGCAGCACATAGTTCTCGCAGCGATCTAGGTTCCCAAGCTCGAAGAAATCGTTGATGCCATCCCCATTTGGTGTGAAAACATTTGGAATCACATCGGCAAGGATTGGAATATCCACATAAATCGAATCGCTCGTAGCACAACTTGCATTCTCGGCATACACGCCGATTAAGCCAGACTCAAATACTTTGATGCTGTCGGCAGTTTCTCCTCCGGGCTCCCAAAATACCCTTTGAGCATTTCGAATCTTCAAGCGAACGGTGTCAGGTAAGCAAAGGAAAGTGTCCTCATCCAATTCTACATCCGGGTAATCAATAATTAAAAGGGTATCGCTCACCTCAAGAGTTAACGTATCCAATCCGCATTGAAAGCGTGGAAGTAATCGAACAATAAAGCTGCCACCGCTGCCGTAATCGTGACTCACTTGAGGCGCATCAGCAAGTGTACTGCCATCTCCAAAATCCCATTCATAGTCAATGGGGGTTCCTAGGAATGAGTTGAAGAACAGAATACCTTCCTCCGTACATATATCCGGGCGATCTTGATTGCTTTTTAAGTAATTAAAGTCAGCCCCAATTTGAGGAATTTCCACGGTAATGGTATCCCGATCGAAACAAACCAGATTGCTCACCACAACTGCAAAGGTGCCCCCGCTGTCAAGCGTTAAGGTTTGAGATGTATCTCCAGTGCTCCAGAACCTTAGCATTCCTGGATTCTCAGAATCAAGAATTAATGGCGGGCCTGAACACAGCAAAGTATCAGGACCAAGGTCGACATGTGGAGTGGTGGTAATAAATATGGTGTCAAAAAGCGTATCGTTAAAGCACTGATATTCCGTGATCAGGCTATAAAAAAACACACCGGAGGTATCAAATTTCTTCACCGGATTCTGAATACCGTATTGAGTTCCATCGCTGAAGCTCCACTGGAAGGAATTAGGGGTTCCAAGAATTCCAGGATTAAACCGAACACTATCCGTAATACAAATGGTATCGGAGCCTGTACTTACGTTCTCGAAATCAACGGTATTATTAAGATTGTTCAGCTGAACTCCTGCAGCATAAGCGTAAGAGACGGCACTCGCCATACCTAAGGCGTAAGCGTTAAAACCACAACCAGTTGTTTCCAGGGTGTGAGAGCCCACTGCAACCTCAAGCGATTTGAATGAATAAGTAGTATCGTGGGTTAAGACAGTAAAACCTGTCTGCAAAACCCCATCTAGAAAAATTGCGGCGGTATCACCAGTTCTAGTAATGATGTGGATGTAATGCTTCATGGTTAGCCCCGGGTCTGTCGCGAAAAAAGTGATGGAATCCAAAAACATCTGTTCGTTCGAATTAAGAATGATCATCGATGGATCGGTATTCAAGTTTCCTGCGCAAGAAGTTCCCCTTGTAACCATAAAGAAACCAGCAGAAATTCGTTTACTTCCTCGGTAAAGCGTCGGTGCATTAAGGGTATCCTCGAACCACTCTCCCGCCATCAAGGTGTCTACCAAAGTATCGTTCCGAAGCAGCAAAGTGCTGTCCTGATCGGCCATGATACGCACAAAATCCTTGGTTACCGTTGGGGTGGGTAAAACGATGTACTCCTTACCCCATGTGTTGGTCGGAAACATTTGCTCGTACAGAGGATCTAAGGTTGGAGTGCAAACGACAGTGCTCCATTCATTTCCAGAAAAAACAGCAAAAGGCTTTTCCGAATCAATTCCTTCAATCAGCGTCCCATTCAAATCATCTTGAACAGAATCTGCCTGAAGCGCATAAATGCTTTCCGGTGGAACGGTCACTTGAAAAGGTATTCCTTCTGGCTTACCTCCCTTGGCATCGTTCGACGGTGTTATTTCAACGGCAACGGAGTCTACTCCAGTCACAATGATAAACTCCGATTCTCGGAGCGGATCTGTAGCCACCCCCCCTTTTAATAAAAACGCGAACTCACTTTTTTGAGTGATGGCGCGGTAACGGCTACCCAAAGCTGGAGTTGGCAGAACCAAAGATGCTTCGTGCCGAAACTGGTGATAGGTAACTGCATAAACCACGACATCAGAATCTGAAACGACATGGACCGCTCGATTTATGATAGTATCAGAGCCAGCTATCGAAGCATCGTTTCGTGGAAGGGTAAAGCGTGTTACTGATCCGGGTACAATGGTTTGATTCAGACTAAAACCTGTTCCTGGAATCGTTACGGTAACAGAAGTTGTATCGCGACTTGAAACGTTCAGCCAATAATCGGCCGTAGCTTTATCGGCAACCTCTGTGAAGCCCATCCAGAAGTCTCGACCTGCATTCGTCACTTCCTGTGCCTTAGTAGCAGAAGCCTTGAGGAGAAGGAGAAGAATTATCGAGAATCGAAAGATGTTTAGGGCAAGCCGCATAGTCCACAATTGCATCAAAATTAGGCTATTGTAGACTGGAAAGTCTTGTAGCTCATTCGCTTAATCAATAGTCAATTGTGAATTACAATAAATGTTACTGACTTCTGCTGCTAGACAAAAGCGATTATTTTTGAGCACATAGCCAATTATCCGTGATCAAACAATACAAGAACCACCTCATTGCCATCGGCGTTTTCATCACCCTGAGCATAGCATATTTCAGTCCAGCCTTACAAGGCAAAGTACTCACTTCACATGATGTGGTTCAATCTCAGGCGATGGCTAAAGAGATTAAAGACATCTACAAAGAGGAAAATCGAGTGGTT
>CAXAIH010000024.1:0-14255 GCA_963968755.1 uncultured Flavobacteriales bacterium | reverse complement strand
AAATGCGGTGTTGAAGATGCTGGGGAATCCCGGCACCATGTTTATGGCTGGACTGCAAGGGTCGGGTAAAACAACGCATTCAGCCAAGGTTGCAAACTTCCTAAAGAATAAGAAAGAAAAAAAACCACTCTTGGTAGCCTGTGATGTATATCGTCCTGCAGCCATCGATCAACTTCATGTTCTCGGAGAACAATTGGATGTTGAGGTATACTCGGAACGGGAAAACAAAAACCCTGTTGACATTGCCAAGAATGCCATCTTGCATGCACGCTCAAATGGCTTCAATGTGGTAATTGTGGATACCGCCGGTCGATTGGCCATCGACGAGCAGATGATGGATGAAATCGCCAACATCAAAAAATCGATTGCACCTCAGGAGACGCTTTTCGTAGTGGATTCTATGACGGGGCAAGATGCTGTTAATACAGCCAAAGAGTTTAATGAGCGCCTAGATTTCGACGGCGTCATTCTTACCAAGTTGGATGGCGATACTCGTGGTGGTGCAGCGCTTTCTATTAAGTCTGTTGTTGAGAAACCTATTAAGTTCATTGGTACAGGCGAGAAGATGGAAGCCCTTGATGAGTTTTATCCGAGCAGGATGGCGGATAGAATTCTTGGAATGGGTGATGTTGTTTCACTCGTTGAAAGAGCTCAAGAGCAGTTTGATGAAAAGGAAGCTCGAAAGCTTCAAAAGAAGATCGCCAAAGATCAATTCAACTTCAATGATTTCCTGAGTCAAATTCAGCAGATTAAGAAGATGGGGAACATCAAGGACTTGGCGGGAATGATCCCCGGAATGGGTAAAGCCATGAAGAATGTCGACATTGATGACGACGCCTTCAAAGGAATTGAGGCCATCATCCATTCTATGACTCCTATTGAGCGCGAAAGCCCGCATATCATCAATGGTTCCCGAAAGAAGAGAATTGCCAAAGGAAGCGGTACCGATGTTCAAGAAGTAAATCGTCTCATCAAACAGTTTGGCGAAACGCGAAAAATGATGAAATTGATGTCGAATAAAGGCAACATGATTAAAATGATGGGGCAGATGGGTGGCATGCCGAAGATGTGATAAATACAAGGCTATGACTGTACTAGACGGAAAAGAGACTTCGAATAAAATCAAAAATCGCCTCGCGGCTGAGGTTGCAGAAATCAAAGCTGCTGGTGGTAAAACACCACACCTCGCAGCCATTTTGGTTGGTGAAGACGGTGCTAGTCAAACCTATGTGAACGCCAAAGTGAAAGCATGCGAGCGTTGCGGTTTTAAATCGAGTTTGCTTCGTTTTAGTGCGGATATCAGTGAGGAAGAACTTCTGAACGAAATTCAAAAACTCAACGATGATACCGATGTCGATGGCTTTATTGTTCAGTTGCCTTTGCCAAAACACATCGATGAGTTGAAGGTGACTTTGGCTGTTGATCCGAGCAAAGATGTAGATGGCTTCCATCCAGAGAATGTGGGAAGAATGTCTATTGGCTTGGACACCTTCGTTCCTGCGACTCCTTATGGTATCATGCAGCTTTTGGATGAATACAATGTACCTACAGAAGGAAAGCATTGTGTTGTGATGGGACGATCAAACATCGTGGGTACGCCTATGAGTATTTTGATGTCTAGAAGCACCAATCCAGGAAATTCAACCGTGACCATGGTACACTCGCGCACTCAGAACGTCAAGGAAATTTGCAAAGAGGCGGATATACTTATCGTGGCATTGGGTAGAGCAGAAATGGTTGATGCTTCCTACGTGAAAGATGGAGCTGTGATCGTTGATGTTGGAATTACACGTCTTCCCTGTGATACCAAAAAATCTGGTTTCCGCTTGGCTGGTGATGTGCTTTATTCAGACGTTGCTGAAAAATGCTCTTTCATTACACCTGTTCCAGGTGGAGTAGGACCAATGACCATTGTTGGTTTGATGATGAATACCTTGAAGGCTTCAAAGCAGCATTCAGCTTAGGAAAACTGTCAAATAATTAGGGATTTCCCCTTCGCGTACTTTTTGTACTATCTGATTAATTGGAAGGTTCCAACCTTAATCTGTAACTGATTGTCAAGGTCGGGGTAGGAGAGGTAGTAGGTGTAGGTGCCAATTTCACAGTCTTCGCCTTTGTAGGTTCCATCCCAAGCAAAGTTGACCGCATCAGATTCGTAGATTTTCTCTCCCCATCGGTTCACAATGGAAACTTCCACATCTTCGAGTCGTTCGCCATATACCTTGAAGCTTTCGTTAAGGCCATCCTTATTTGGTGAGAATGCAGAAGGAATGTAGAGGTATTGATCACAGAGCTTGAACTCTAAAGAGTCGACACCAATACAGCCGTAAATATTCTCTACTCGAACGGAATAGGTTCCTGGATCAGAAATCAAAATGGTGGAGTGGAATTCAAAGGTGTTCCAGAAATAGCTGTATTCATTTTCATCCTCGATGGTGGCACTCAACTCCACAAGCTCGCCAGGGCACAGCAGCTGATCACCACCTAAATTTGGTCTTGGCTTATCTGAGTAGAAGACTTCAATAGAATCTACATCTAGTCCACAACGGTTTTGAGCTTGAGCCCAATAAATTCCTGGTTTTGAGGCTTGAACCACGTCAAATTGACTTCCATCTGACCAAGTCACTTCTGCATTTTGTAGAGCGGGTAGTTCAATTCTGTAGGATTTGCCTTCACACAAAACGGTATCTGAACCTAGATAAATGTCGGGCGTGTATTCATAGATTACTCTGATTTCATCTTCGTAAATACCGCAAGTGTTTTCAATTTTCACATTGTATACTCCTGTTTCAACAATGGTATACACAGGTCCTGAAACCCCCGTATTCCACCAATAAGTTGGTTTGTTTGGAACGGTCACATCCAAGGTTAAGGTGTTGGAGTTACAGATGTTGGTGTCAGGACCTAAGTCCACGTCCAAGGGTTGATCGTAGTACACGGTCACGGTGTCAGAGCCAAGCCCACAGATGTTGGTGGCTTCCAACCAAACCTTGGTTTGGCTTGTAATCGTGATGCTGGTATCTGTACCGCCGTCGTTCCAGAGATAAGTAGACCGCGAGAAGCTTCCTGAGAACCCAATGGTATCGCCAATGCACAGAATCGTATCCAAGGGAAGTTCAACAACAGGAACAACTTCGTCATCAAAGTAGATGCTGTCGGAATAAACACCACAGGCATTGCTTGCTTGAACCCAATAGTCCCCCATGGTAGTGATGCTCAAAGTGCTATCAGTTGAGCCATCAGACCACAACATTTGTGCATTTCGAACAAGTCCTGGATCTAGAAGAATTACATCCCCTTGGCATAGCAAGCTGTCTGGCCCCAATACCACATTTAGCGGATAATCATAATCTACTTGGAGAGTATCCGAAGCTTGACCACATTGGTTCGTCACTTCCACCCAGAAGGTTCCGCCGGGAGAGAAGATGTTGGTAAGACTTGATTGACTTCCATTTTGCCAGAGATAAGTTGATCGAGAGAAGGCCGCATTCTTGACCAGTATGGTTCCATCGCATAAAAGTGTATCACCTCCTAAATCAACCTTCGGTGGTCTTTCAAAATCTACGTAGGCTATATCGGAAAATGTACCGCAAACATTGCTGAGCTGTACCGAAACAAAACCTGAAGTATCTGTACTAAAGAATGAAGTTGTGTCGCCGCTATCCCATAAGTAACCTGTACCCGCAACGGTCTCAACATCGAATTCCATGGTGTCGCCTAAACAAAGTACCGTGTCGGGTCCTAGGTTCACGGTGTCTGGCCAAAGGCTGTCAACACGCATGGTGTCGTAGTCTATTCCACAAATGTTTTCGGCACGAATCCAATATTCCCCAGCAGTATCAACATAAAGCTTTTCGCCGTCGGAGGAGTCCAACCACATATGTTCGTATAAGTCTGTATTGATGGTGAAGTCCAGACTGTCTCCTTTACATAAGATGGTGTCGTTCCCTAGATCGATGATGGGTGGATGATGAATACGAATGGTGTCGTAAAGAGTATCGATTGAAACCAGGTTGTTTGCGTTGACCAATCGCACACGAACTGAAATGTAATACGTACCCGTATCGCTATAAATGTGGGAGCTACTTTCGGCAGTATCCGTGTTGAGCGCTCCACTCATGGTATCGCCAAAATTCCAAAGTACACTGTCAATTTGTGGGTTATTGCCAAGTGTAAATGTGGTAGTATCACCCAAGCAGGTATCTCGAATCGCAAGACTGCTACGTGCAAAAAAGCTTTGAATAAAAGTGGGTAAGCCGAGACGGCCTTGAACAGCACCTGTGGTAGAAATGAGGTTTAAGTAATTATATGTAAATCCGCAACCCGTGCCAGTAATGTTCGGATTCGGTATTTGAGAAAGAGCAGTTTGTCCATAGTTGACGCAATATATTTTTCCATCTGGACCCAATTGTAAGGCCCACATCGTACCAGTTGAATGCGTATAAATGGTTGTTCTTGAGGCTGTTATTGCTGCGGCGTTGTAAGTCGTAATATCGTATTGATAAATCTGATTTCTTGAGCCTGTATAGAACTTAGTTTCATCAGGTGAGAAGTCGCCACCGTAAGGGCTTTGTGTACCTGTGACAAGAAAAGGGTTTGTAATGGCGCCGGTGCTGCTGTTGAAGTCCATGAAGACCAACTCACTTGAGTTGTATTGCATGTTCACCAGCTTATCTCCAGAAGGAGAGGCCTTCAAGTAGCCGATGTAGCTTGTGTTGCTTCCTACATTGATGGTGGATGTAGTACCCGTTGTATTTACACCAGCGCTGCTAACCCGATAGGCATAGTAGGTTCCAACGCTAGACCGTTGTGTGATAACCCAGAAATCAGTTCCATTGGCGTGAGCTACTGCGGTTACCTTTTCACGCACACCAACTCCAGTTGGGGTTACTTGGGTGTTTTTGTTCGTTGTTAGAACTGCGCCAAGACCACCACTTTGACTCATATCTACTTCTGAATATCTCAGTCCAACTGTGCTGTTAGTAGCAGGCACAGTGAAAATGTAATAATTGTTTGAACTTCCCGGCTTAGGGACAATGATGGCGGACTGGGTGGCTGAGAAGTTTCCTTGCAAGCCAGTGCCGTTGGTCATGACAATGTTATTGGCATTCCAAACGGTAATCCCATCTGTATAGAACAAGAGATTTCCGTTGTTATCGGAGATGGTAGCGTTTCCTTCTTGTGTAATAATTTGGCTACCTAAGCGAGCTACAGGTGCACCATTTACACCGTTAAACTCGATGGCAGCTCTTTGACCAAAGTACCAGTTGTTCGCTTCCTTTTGAGCAAGGAGATCTTGCCTTCCAAGAAAGAAAACCAAGAGTGCTGAAAGAAGAATGACTAATTGCTTGTTCACAACAAAACCAAAGCTAAACACCTATTAGAGGGTACGAAAATAGTAAAGCAACTTTTAATCAGCGCACTAGACTAAACGTTCCAACCTTAATTTGCAATTGATTGTTCAAGTCGGGATAAGAAAGGTAGTAGGTATAAGTTCCTACGGCGCATTCCTCTCCCTTGTATATTCCATCCCATGCGAAGTTCACAGCATCGGATTCATAGATTTTCTCGCCCCATCGGTTCACGATGGAAACTTCAACCTCTTCTAGTCTCTCACCATATACCTTGAAGCTTTCATTGAGACCATCCTTATTTGGTGAAAAAGCGGAGGGTACATATATGTATTGTTCGCAAATAAGGAACTCGACTGAATCCACAGAAATACAACCGTAGATATTTTCGACGCGTACTTTATAAACACCCGGATTTGATACGAGGATGGTGGGATGGAATTCGAAGGTGTTCCAGAAATAGCTGTATTCATATTCATCCTCAATATATGCACTCAATTCCACAAGTTCACCAGGGCAAAACAGTTGATCTCCACCCAGGTCGACCTTAGGATTATCTGAGTAGAATACTTCAATGGAGTCAACATCTAGTCCACAACGATTTTGAGCTTGCGCCCAATAGATTTTAGCTTTCGAGGCTTCTACAACATCGTATTTACTTCCATCTGACCAAGTCACCTCAGCATTCTGCAATGTGGGTAGTTCAATTCTGTATGATTTGCCATCACAGAGTACCGTATCTGGACCGAGATAAATGTCGGGTGTGTATTCATAGATAACCCGGATTTCATCTTCGTAGATGCCACAGGTGTTTTCAACTTTCACATTGTACACGCCTGTTTCAACAATCGTATACACGGGGCTAGAAACTCCCGTATTCCACCAATAGGTTGGTTTGTTGGGCACGGTCACATCCAGGGTCAGAGTATTGGTGTTGCAAATGTTCGTATCAGGTCCTAAGTCTACCTCTAAAGGCTCGTCGAAAAACACATTTATTGTATCGGAGCCTACTCCGCAAATATTAGTTGCTTCCAACCATACTTTGGTTTGGCTAGTAACTGTGATGCTGGTGTCTGTAGAACCGTCGTTCCAGAGATAGGTAGAACGCGAGAAGCTTCCAGAAAATCCGATGGTGTCACCGATACATAGAATGGTGTCCAAGGGAAGTTCAACCAGAGGAATCACTTCGTCGTCAAAGTAGATGCTGTCTGAATACACTCCACATGCGTTGCTCGCTTGAGCCCAATAGTCACCTAAGCTAGTGATGATTAGCGTGCTATCTGCAGAGCCATCAGACCACAACATTTGAGCATTTCGCACAAGCCCTGGGTCAAGAATTATCAAGTCGCCCTGGCATATTAAGCTATCATGGCCGAGGTCTAAATTCAATGGGTAGTCATACTCGACGAGTAAGGTATCTGATGCTTGACCGCATTGGTTAGTCACTTCTACCCAATAGGTTCCCCCTGGAGAAAAAATGTTTGCAAGACTAGATTGACTGCCGTTCTGCCAGAGATAGGTCGAACGTGAAAAGGCCACATTCTTGACCAAAATGGTTCCATTACATACCGAGGTGTCACCTCCAAGATCTGCTGTTGGTGGTACTTCAAAATCTACATAAGCTATATCGGAAAATGAACCACAGACATTGGTGAGTTGCACTGAAACAAAGCCTGCTGTATCCGTTTGAAAATAGGGGACCGTATCTCCACTGTGCCAGAGGTAGTCCGTTCCAGCGATTGTCTCGACATCAAACTCCATGGTGTCGCCAACACAGAGCACTGTGTCCGGACCTAAGTAAACAGTATCAGGCCACAAACTATCCACTCGAATGGTGTCGTACATTATTCCGCAAACGTTTTCAACTCGAACCCAATATTCTCCTGCCGTATCAATTTGAAGTTGGCCGCCTGTTGCGCTGTCACTCCAAAGAATATCGTAGAGGCTTGTGTTTAAGGAAAACTCAAGGCTATCAAGATTGCATAAAATGGTATCGGGACCAAGATCGATGATGGGCGCAGCATGAATGTGAAGGGTGTCGTACAAAGTATCGGTCCTTTGAATTCCTTGAGCATTGGTTGAATGAACGATTGCCCAGATGTAGTACGCTCCTGTGTCGGGATAAACATGAAAAGAATTAGCGCTTGTATCTGAATTAAATGGACTCGCAGTATCTCCAAAGTTCCACATCATGGAATCGAGTTGTTGGGTGGTGGTCAAACTGAAAGTGGTTGTATCGTTCTGGCAGGTATCCTGAATAACAATGGCTCGAGAGATGAAGAAACTCTGAATGAAATTGGGTAGCCCCATCCTACCTGTGGCTCCTGTGTTTAGTTGAAAAGCCTGATCAACAAAATTGCAGCCTGTGCCCAGTACATCCGGATTGTTAATACGCGCCAGCCAATTGGTTCCCGTACCCCCGTTTATCATTCTACTACAGTAAATCTTTTCATCCACAGCAAGCTGTAAAGCTTCAATTGGTAAAGTTCCTGCAGTATTCACATTCGTTTCTGAGGCTAGTATTAATGCAGGAGTGGCTTGTGTTAAATCATATTGGTAGACAGAAGGACCGAACCAATCTGTGACATACAAGACTTGGGAATTTTTTGAGAATTCAATTCCAAAAGGATTGTAGTTGGTTGCAACACGGCGAGAAGTAATGGCATTACTCAAGGTTCCATTCGTGTTGTCGAAATCAAAAATCATGAGCGTGTTGTCCCAAGCTACGCCAAAGGCCACATATTGACCATTGGGGGAAGCCTTAATCGCTCCTCCGTGGTTCACCGTTCCAACCCCAACAGGTTGAGTAATGGTGTTTACAACTGCAGTGGTATTCACACCGGTTGAAGTAACTCTGAAAGCGTGAATGTTCCAATTGTTGTTGTTCTGGCCTAAAACCCAAACATCCTGACCGTTGGAATGAGCAACAGCAGTTACTTTATCCGCAGAGGGATTAAGTAGTAGTGTGTTTTTGTTCGTTGTTAGTACGGCTCCCAAGCCACCACTTTGGCTCATGTCTACTTCCGAGTAGCGCAGGCCATTGTTTGGTGCAGATGGAACTGTGAAAATGTAAAAATTGGTACTGCTCCCAGGTTTCGGAACAATGATTCCACTTTGGCTGGCGCTGTTGTTTCCTAGAAGTCCAGTGCCATTGGTCATTATGGCGTGGTTCGCATTCCAAACGGTACTTCCATCCGTGTAGAACATCATCGCTCCGGTATTCTTATCCGACATCGTTGCGCAACCTTCAAGTGTTTGAACCTGACTGTTGGTAGCATTGGCCGGCGCTCCAGTGGAGAAATCAACATGAGCAAAATTTCCAAACGTCCAGTGCCAAGCTTCCTTCTGCGCTTGGGCTGAGCTGGCCACCAAGAGGAGTGCCACTAGTAGATATTGGGCAAAATATTTCAAGAAGAGCAACGAATTTACCTAATGTAGAGATGTTAAACATCTAAAAAGGTTGCCTCATATTTAAAGGATTGCCTCTGGGAATTTATTCTGAATGAAAAAAAGCAGCTAATTCAAATAAATTCGGTTTTGCTTGATGATTTAATTAGAAAAAAAGTGGACCTTTGCAGCCGATTCCGTGGATAATCCATGGGCTAAGAACATTATCATTGATTAACAAGCGTTTAGGACGCTAAAACTATTAAAGAAATGGCAGTACGCATTCGACTTCAACGACACGGTAAGAAAGGAAGACCATTTTATCACATTGTCATTGCTGATGGAAGGTCAAAACGAGATGGTCGCTATATAGAGCGCATAGGGTCTTACAACCCAAATGTCAACCCAGCCAGTATTGATTTAGATTTCGACAGAGCGCTTCACTGGGTGAAAGTTGGAGCTAATCCTTCGGATACCATGCGAGCAATTCTCTCCTACAAAGGAGTTCTTATGAAAAACCACCTTGACCGTGGGGTGATTAAAGGAGCACTTTCTCAAGACCAAGCTGAAGCAAAATTTGCGAAGTGGTTGGATGAGAAAGGGGGTAAAATTTCAAGTAAGTCTGACGTTATTCAGAAAGCTCAAGATGCAGAACGCAAAAAGGCTTTGGATTTCGAACGTGAGGTTTTAGCTAAGAAACAAGCAGAACAGAACGAAGCAGCTGAAGCAGCAGCGGCAGCCGCAGCAGCGCCGCCGGCAGAAGATCCAGCAGCGGAAGCAGCACCGGCAGAAGAGCCAGCAGCGGAAGCAGCACCGGCAGAAGAGCCGTCAGCGGAAGCAGCACCGGCAGAAGAGCCAGCAGCAGAAGCAGCGCCAGCGGAAGAGAAGGCAGAAGAGCCTAAGTCTGAATGATACCCTCTTCCCACGGAAGGATACTTAAAGTTCATGGCCTGAAAGGCGCCTTGAAAATCAAGCTGTACGAAGAATTCAAATTTAAAGGTGCTCCAGAGCACCTTTTTTTATGGATTGAAAGCAAGGAAGTCCCCTTTTTCTTGGAAAGTTTCAAAGCGCAAGGAATATCAGCGGTCATTCAATTCGATGAAATCGCAGGATTCAATAGCTTAGATGAGATGCTCGGTATCGAGTTCCGATTTCCTGAGAATTGTTTGGATGAAATCGAAGTTGATCAGGAGCAAAGTCTAATCGATTTTCAAGTTATTGATGAGGAACATGGTGCCTTAGGTGCCGTGGTGGATATTCTTGAAGTGGGTGGGCAGTTTTACCTCATCATAGAACAAGGTGAAGTCGAGACTATTTTGCCTTTCGTAGATGAGTTTATCCTAAACATTGACAAGGATAAGGAAGAGATTTTTGTTCAGTGTCCCGAAGGACTGTTGGGATTAAATCAATAGTATTTAGGCTCTACTTCCTTCTCAGAGAAGGAAATTCCCAAGTCTTCCAATTCATTCAAACACGCAGCATACACTTCTTCCTGATCTGGAATCATCACTCCGCGTTCAGTGATTTTACCCTCCAAGATCAAGCGAGACATGATGGCAACAGGTAGGCCTACAGTTTTAGCCATCGCCGTGAAGATTTCATTTTCTCCAGTGCAGGCCATAGAGGAATGGATTTCATGATCCTTCTCGTGAAGGCGGTAATTGAAGCGATGCCACATCACAATCATATCCTTATCCTCTGGCTCCATAGTCCATTTCTGCTTGAGAATATGTTCCAGAATTTGTGCTGGAGTCGCCTCGACGAGGCCAATTTTGGTATTATCAAAAATTCCGAGCCATTTGAGCTTGTCCATCACCTCTGAATCTTGGTCAATTTTGAGGTAGGCCATCAATTTTAGCTCCACCGAATCTGTTCGGTTATAAGCCAAAAATGTGTTAATGAACTCACGGTAGGTCATGTTTTCAGAATCCTCTAGAACGTACGAATCATCGGTTGCCCCAAGTTTTACGAAAACATCCCAAGCCCGACAGAAGCCAGGCCTGCGTAGCGTGCCTCTGTAAATAGTAGGCACCTCTTCGAGTCCATAAACCTCGCGATACCAAAGAGAGTCACGGTTTGCATAACCTTCAAAACGACCATAACCATCAATTTCGATAAACTCTGTTCTTCGAAATAGTTGGTGGTAAGGAATGTACTTGTAACGTCCTTCTTGAATGAATTTAACGGCACCACCCTGCCCGGCCAAAACTACGGTTCGCGGGTTCCAAGTAAATTTGTAATTCCATGGATTGTTATCCGATTCAGGAGCTAGAAGACCCCCCGTGAAACTCTCAAAACATGTAATCTCGGCCCCTGCCTTTTTTAAGGCATCAAGGGTTTTGAGGGCAGACATATGATCGATACCTGGATCAACACCACACTCATTCATGAAAATCAATCTTTTTTGCTTTGCTTTTTCATGCAATGCCTTCATCTCCTTCGAAACATAACTCGCAGTAACGAGATTTTTACCCAGACTTAAACAATCTTCTGCAACAGTAGGATGAAACGAGGCGGGGAGCATACTCACAACAAGATCAGCAGCAGCCATTTTTTCTCGACGTGCGGTCTCCGAGCTAGCGTCGAGTTCGGAGTAGACTAGTTGCTCATTAGCCGGGAATACCTGACTCATTCGGTCGGTGCTTCGATCGGCTATTTCGAGCAGGATGCTCTCGGGTCCTTGATAATTGAGAAAGTACTTCACAAGCGCAGTGGAAGATCTTCCTGCGCCTAAAATAAGGATGCGTTTCATAGGGACTTTTTCTAAGTGGCCAAGTAAAGAAAATTGAATTGAATACTCAGGAGTTTCATCTTTGTTCTCATGAGGTTTTTTCAAGCACTTGGTTCATTCTTCTGTTTTCTATCAATCGCGGTCGCAGCCATGAGCAGTCATTTACTCTATCCGAAGCTTTCTGACCCTGACATTCGAGCCCTTCAAACGGCAGTGTTCTTTGCTTTAATTCATGGACTTAGCTTAGTCTTTCTTCCGGCCCTGCGGGAATTTGGTAGGAATCAAATACGCGTCCTCTCCATCATGTGGGTTTTTGGAATTCTCGCTTTTTCAATCTCGATTGTATTGTTAAAAACGTCCATTGCATTATCATGGGGTACATTAGAATGGCTTTCTCCCTTGACCCCTTTCGGTGGTGCTGCCTTGATATTGAGTTGGTTGTATTTCTCTGTTCTTTTCTTGATTCGGAAAAAAGAAATGTGAATCACCTTGTGTAAAACCTGAATCAGGTTTGCTCCTCACCGCATGATAAAATCTGTTTCTTTGGCCGCAGAATTAAAATTCGCGTCTGATGAAAATCCAAGGTAGCCACGCAAAAGCAGAAGCACTAAAGGAATACGGAATTCTCAGTGAGGTTCAATATTGGAACCTCGATCCAAGCACACTAGAAGAACACAGTATTGAACAAGGTCACGCCACCCGCACAAGCATGGGTGCCATCGCTGTTAATACTGGTAACTTTACAGGAAGAAGCCCTAAAGATCGATTCATTGTGAAAGATGATATAACAAGCGATCCGGTTTGGTGGGGCGACATCAACATTCCTTTCGATGCCAACAAATTCGACAAACTCTACGACAAAGTTGTTTCCTATTTAGCTGACTGCCCTGTATATGTGCGTGACGCTTTTGTATGCGCCGACGGTGAGTACAGAACCAATATCCGTGCGATCAATGAATATCCATGGAGCAATCAGTTTGTGCACAATATGTTCCTTCGCCCGACTTCCATGGAGCTCGAAAACTTTGAGCCAGATTGGTTGGTTGTAAATGCTCCTGGCTTCAAGGCTGACCCTGAAGTAGACGGAACGCGACAAGCGAATTTTGCCATTCTCAACTTCACGAAGAAAATTGCTTTAGTAGGAGGAACAGGATATACAGGAGAAATCAAAAAGGGAATTTTCTCTGCACTGAACTTTATTCTTCCTCATATGCGCAACACCTTGCCCATGCACTGTTCAGCGAACATGGGTGATGGAGGTGATACTGCCTTGTACTTTGGTTTGAGTGGAACAGGTAAAACGACCTTATCTGCAGATCCAAACAGAAAGTTGATTGGCGACGATGAACACGGCTGGTCTCCTGAGAACACCATTTTCAATTTCGAAGGTGGATGTTATGCAAAGTGTATTGACCTGACCGAGGAAAAAGAGCCAGATATCTATCACGCAATTCGCCCTGGGGCCATTTTGGAAAACATTGGCTACCACGAGGGTTCGAATGTTCCAGATTTCGAAAATTGCGATATCACAGAAAACACACGAGTTAGCTATCCAATTGATTTCATCGAGAACATCTCAGTTCCATCTGTTGGAGAGAACCCAAAGAATGTCTTCTTCTTAACCTGTGATGCCTACGGAGTATTGCCTCCAATCTCTAAACTGACTCCAGGTCAAGCGATGTTCCACTTTATCTCAGGTTATACAGCCAAAGTAGCAGGAACAGAAGAAGGAGTTACTGAACCAAGTTCAACTTTTTCAGCATGTTTCGGAGCGCCTTTCATGCCATTGCATCCTACTGCATATGCGGAGATGTTAGGTAAGAAAATGTCTGATGCACATGTAAATGTGTGGCTTGTTAATACGGGTTGGTCAGGCGGTTCCCATGGTGTAGGTGAGCGGATGAAACTGAAATACACACGAGCGATGATTACTGAAGCTCTCGTAGGCGATTTAGATGGTGTGGATTATGAAACGCATTCCATCTTTGGATTGGCGATGCCAACCTCTTGTCCTGACGTTCCAGATGAGATCTTGAACCCAAGAAATACCTGGGCAGATAAAGATGCTTACGATCAGAAGGCAAATCAGCTTGCTAACGAATTCAACAAGAATTTCCAGCAGTTCGAGGCATATGCAAACGAAGAAATTCTTAGCGGTGCTCCGAAGGTGAGCATGGATGCATAAGCTCCGACGCTGCTTCTTAAAAGTGAAGCGTGCGTAATTTTTATTCTCAAAATATTGAAGAGGCGGAGGTTATTCTCACCGCTGAAGAACACAAGCACCTCTATCGTGCGCTGCGCCTAAAACCTGGCGATGAAGTGCAGGTCATGAATGGGAATGGAAGGCTCTTTCATTGTCGGCTTAAATATTCGCAGAAGGAGCGAAGCGTTCTGGAGATACTCTCCTCTGAGGTTCACGAACGATTAGGAATTTCAGTCCACCTTCTCATTGCTTCAACGAAGAATCAGTCGAGGATAGAATGGTTGATTGAAAAAGGGACGGAACTCGGTTTAGCACGCATCAGCTTCTTGGAGTGCGAGCGTTCTGAAAAAACACGTCTTAAAGAAGAACGATTGCATCGGGTTGCTCAATCAGCTATGAAGCAATCTGGAAATCCTTACTTACCTCAGATCGACGGAATTTTATCTTTTGAGGACGCAATGTCCTTTGAAGCTAAGTTGAAATACCTAGCGCATTGCGAGAATGCACGGATGAGATCTTCTATTAAACTTGATGGGGCTCAGAGCGTTTTAGTTATGATCGGGCCAGAAGGTGACTTTACTCC
>CAXAIH010000023.1:0-14399 GCA_963968755.1 uncultured Flavobacteriales bacterium | reverse complement strand
TATGTAGGCTCCATAAAATAACCTTCTTCATTTACTTTAATTCTGCGTTTATTAGTTGTTTCATCTTCATGATCTTTCAAATCGATAAGAACTTCTTCATATTGAGGAGCCCTAATTTTAAAAATAGTTGAGAAGGTAAATTGATGAGACATAGAATTATAATGGAAGGGGATGGTTGGCGAATATCTTCGCGCTTCATATTCATACCAATCTTTCGATAGGTAAAGTAAACTATCACAAATAAGAATGGACTCAATAGGTTTGCCGTCAGGGTGAACGGTCAAGGCACGAAGTTGTTTAAATTCATCCTCCACCACCAATAGGATATAATTGTCTGTTATTTCACAAATAGTGGAAGCCGATATCGCCTTGAGTTGCCCTGCCTGTATAAATCCGCTCGTATACCTATCATAATCTCTATCGTCTATCTTTTCACCAATTAAATTTTTGATTTTTATTGAGTCCATAGAATGAAGAGATACATTCGATAGTTCACCACTCTGTAAAGCTTCTATTTTTAAATGAAATGGGGTATGAGAATTGCGGTGCTCAGGACTTTGATTTTGAGCATATGAGTTTACGGTTGTAATCAGCAAAAGTATAAAAAGTGCTATTTTCATAGTTGAAATTGTGCCTAACGCCCCGTCTATGGCTCTTAGCTTTCGAAGTTTCAATTTTAGATTTACCACTTAACTAAATCTTCGATTTGGATTTTAAATTTTTCAGGTAAAATACAAATGAATATTTGGCGGCTTATCTATAAGCCAAGTACGAGCAATAATCACCGAACCGCTATGAGCTATAGACCAGGCTACCTAATTTTCTATATTGAAAATCTACATGCTATTCTAAAACTATAGAATCGATTTGTAGATTGAAGTTTTCTGTTTTTTTATTGGAAATCAAAAATGCAATTTCTGAAATTCCATCCTTGTCAAAATTAGGCATGTCGAGTTTTCTGCCTCTAAACGAAGGGTATAGTTCGCTTAAGGGTATGTTAATAGTTTCCCACTCGTTTGATGTTTGAAAGGTAGTTATGTAAGAATGAGAATCGGAGGACTTTTCTTTTACTCTGAATTGGTAATTTTTACCGTCACCTTTTATTGTTAATACTATTTTAGAGTATGCTTTAGTACTAATTCCTTTAAAACGATACCTTACAGAAGAAAAACCACCATTTTTTTTCAAGGAAACAGCACCATTAAAAACTCCGTGTCCTTTTTCGTTAATAGAAAACATACCAGATGACATACCTCCCATGACGACATCGTCTACCACCTGCCAGTCCTTAATTTTACTTGTTTTGTTAAAATTGAATATGGTCATGGATTGATTTGCCATAGTCATGATTAAAAGAAGGATAACATATTTCATAGTTAGTTAATTTATCGACCTCAAATAGGCTTCGCCTGTATCGAGGTGGTTTTGTTGCTTTTCAGTTGGCATCTTATCAAACATTTTTATTAGCATTCCAAGCCGAGGGTTTGAAAGAAAGAATTCGCGATGTGTATGCATAAACCTCCAAAAAAGCCCATCCCAAGTAGATTGCCAATCACCTTTTTTGTAATTACTCATTTTTATAAGGTAGTTACTACCGCTTATGTAAGGTTTAGTCGCCATTAATCCACCGTCGGAGAACTGACTCATACCGTAGATATTTGGCACCATAACCCAATCGTAGGCATCTATAAATAACTCCATGAACCATTTATAAACCTCGTTTGGATCGAATTCGCACAACATCATAAAATTACCTAATACCATTAAGCGTTCGATATGATGGCAATAGCCTGTCGCAAGAATTTTTCTTATCGTTTGATCTATTGGAAGAATACCTGTGGTTCCATCATAAAAAGAAGCGGGTATTTTCTTTTTAAATCCCCAATAGTTAGTCGTGCGCTGTTCTTGGCCTCTTACTTCGTAAATTCCTCTTAGAAATTCTCGCCAACCTATTATTTGACGAACAAAACCTTCGGTAGAGTTTATGGGGATGTTGTTCTTTTGGGCATAGTCTATACAAGCCTCTATAACTTGCAGGGGTGTAATTAAACCAACGTTTAGCATAGGACTTAAGACACTATGGTTTAGTATGGAGTTTTCTGCTACAATAGCATCCTCATAGGTTCCAAATTCCATAAACCGTTGCTCAAAGAAGCGATTTAACCATAGCTGTGTGGCTTTAAAGTTTGTTGGGTATAATGGGGTACTCGATATTGAACCAAGGTTATGATAAAAGTACTGCTCTACATAGGTTGTCGCTTCTTTGTAATACCGGTCTGTTTCTGGAAATTCTATAAAAGGAGGTGTTTTTTTAGACGGGTATTTTTTCCTGTTTTCACTGTCAAACGTCCACTTACCACCGGAAGGTTTACCATCTTCATCTAGAAGTATCTTTCGTTTTTTGCGTTGATCGGTATAAAATGTTGTCTGATGATATTTCTTCTTCTCTTTTTTAAAGAAACCTGTTAGCTCACCGGGTGTGTTAATGAATAAGGGTGATTCATACTTAGTAGATGAAACTTTGTTTTCTTTAAAGCCTTTATCTAATTTTTTTTGAAGCCAGTGATCTGTGGGATCTATATAGTGAATATGGTTAAAACCTTGTTTTTGTAATTTGGGAATAAGAAGTCTAATGTCTGAGATGTCTATGGTAGCATCTATGTAATTGACCTCATAGTTTTTTTCCTCTTTAAGGTAGTTCGCGTAGCTTTTCATTGTTGCTCTATGAAAGGCAATTTTTTGTTTGTGAAAAGCATACTGAGTAAAAAATAGAAACTCTTCTATGACATAAAACGCATGACCATTTTTAAAAAGAGGGGAGTCCTCAAATAATTGATGTGGAAATATAATATTGATGCTTTTCATTTGTTTTTTCTGCAGCGTTCACTACAGTATTTAACTTCTTCCCAATTCTTTTCCCATTTTTTACGCCATGTAAAAGGGCGTTTACAAACCAGACAGATCTTTTGTGAAAGGTGTTGCTTTTTCATTTTAAAACTTGGGTACTTCACTTACTCTTTCGTAAGGATGTTTTTCAATTTTTTTGAGTGAGTAGTATAGCCTTCCCCTTTTGGTAGCCTTCCATAAAAATCGGACAGTATAAAAGTAGAGAAATAGGCTAAATTTAAACTGATATGAAGAGAAGTAAATTCACAGAGAGTCAAATAATCCGAGCTGTACAGGAGAATGAGAATGGTCGGAAGGCTGTTGATATATCGCGGGAGTTAGAGATCAATATTGTAACCTTTCATAACCGGCGAAAGAAGTACGCTGGGTTGAGTGTTCAGCATTTAAAACGACTCAAGGAGCTAGAGGCAGAGAACAGTAAGCTCATGCAGATGTCTCATTGGATATTGTCATACTAAAGGATGTTTTGACAAAAAAGTTCTAAAGCCCTCTGGCAAACGAAATCTAATATCCTGTGTTCAACAGGGGTATTCCATCAGCACCAAACGTGCTTGTGGCACAAAGATGAAGACTCAACGAAAATTGACAGAGCCGAATTAATTAGAAGCAAATTGACCATCGGTCAAATTCAAGATGCTCTGGAACAAAACGAGCACTTTTTGAATATTGGCTAGGCCTGACCCCCAAGAATCCAGAGGCTTAGAACTAAATGAATCTCCCAGTAGCTCCTAGTCATCTTTGTTTCTTTTTTGATGAAATTGTCGCTCATCCGTCACCTTAAAAAACAAAACCTCTACAAACACTTGGCCTATAGAGGTATTAATGTACCCGGGGCGGGAATCGAACCCGCACTCCCGAAGGAACTGGATTTTGAATCCAGCGCGTCTACCAGTTCCGCCACCCGGGCAAGGTGATTTGGTACGAGCCCCGAAGGAACAGCGAAAATAGAAACTTTTGTCTTATCCTCAGTTCCTTTTTAAGCCCGAGAATTATTGGTGTGAAGTGATTAAATTGTTCAACAATCTTAGTAAGCCCGCACATTCTTGCCCTGCACAAAATTGATGAAGGACTGATTCACCACTCTGTTTCCACCTGGTGTTGGGTAGTTTCCTGTGAAGTACCAGTCGCCCAAATTCTTAGGGCAAGCTTGATGCAAGTTTGCAATGCTTTGGTAGATAATATCTACCTCAGCCTCAATGCGAGGAGGTGTTATAATCTCGGCAATTTTCTTGGAAATTTGCTCCGCAGTAAAAGGAACGTAAATCTCCTTCACGTAATTCACCATTTCCTCCTTCGGAAGATCCAACTGTGCGATACACTTGTCGTACACCGAATCGATGATGCCTTCTTGATTGGTGTCGTGAAGTAAATCGATCGCTGCGCGGAAGGCGACAAAATCACCGAGTTTCGCCATGTCGATGCCGTAACAATCGGGATATCGAATTTGAGGAGCTGAGGAAACCACTACAATCTTTTTCGGCGACAAGCGATCCAACATGCGCAGAATGCTCTGCTTTAAGGTCGTACCTCGAACGATGGAATCGTCAATCATCACCAGATTGTCTACTCCTGGACGCACCGTGCCATAGGTGATGTCGTAGACGTGTGCTACGAGGTCATCGCGTCCTTCATCTTGCGTAATGAAGGTTCGCATCTTGGCATCCTTGATGGCAATCTTGTGCGCTCTCGGACGGATGGAAAGAATGTCTTCTACTTCCTGGTCGTTGGCTAAATCACCAAGCTTTCGCAGCTTGGTTTTCTTCACCTCGTTGAGGTAACCATGCAACCCTTTGATCATGCCAAAGAAACTTACCTCGGCTGTATTGGGAATGTAGGAAAACACCGTGTTGCGTAGGTCCTTGTCGATGGATTCCAAAATCTTTGGAACCACTAAATTACCGAGTTCACGGCGTTCGTTGTAGATCTCAGCATCGCTTCCTCTTGAGAAGTAAATGCGCTCAAACGAACATGATTTTTTCTCTCCGGCTGGCTTAATTTTCTCGAAGCTAATTTCACCACTCTTCTTCACCAGCATGGCCGTTCCACCCTCAATTTCTTGAATGTCTTCAACAGCTAAGTTGAAAGCCGTTTGGATCGCCGGGCGCTCGGAAGCAACTACCACCACCTCATCGTCGTGGTAATAATAGGCTGGGCGAATGGAATTTGGATCGCGCATTACAAAGGCATCACCATTTCCGATGAGTCCTGCCATCGCATAACCACCGTCCCAATCTTCTGCAGACTTGCGAAGAATTTTTTTGATGTTGAGGTTGTTTGAAATCAAGTCGGTTATCTCCTTATTTGAGTACCCGTGATCTTTGTACCGACGAAATAATTTTTCGTTTTCCTTATCGAGAAAGTGTCCAATTTTTTCTAGAACGGTAACCGTATCTGCTTTTTCTTTCGGGTGCTGACCTAAACGAACTAGTAGGTCGAAGAGCTCGTCGACATTGGTCATGTTGAAGTTCCCAGCCAACACTAAATTTCGAGTCGCCCAATTGTTTTGTCTCAAGAAAGGATGACAATATTCGATGCTGTTCCTTCCGTAAGTTCCGTAGCGCAAATGGCCGAGCAATAATTCCCCAGTAAAAGCTTGGTTCTCTTTCAACCATTCCGGATCATTCAGCTGCTCGGGCTCAAGATCCTTGAAACGTTTCATGATGTAATCGAAGGCGTCTTGGATAGGCTGTTTGGCATTCGTACGGTATCTGCTGATGTACCTCTTTCCGGGTGGCACGTCAAACTTTACTGTTGCTACACCTACTCCGTCCTGACCTCTGTTATGCTGCTTCTCCATCAACAAATACAGCTTGTTCAAGCCATATAATGACGTGGCATATTTTTCCTGATAATAAGAGAGAGGTTTGAGAAGTCGGATGAATGCCAGCCCACATTCGTGCTTAATGGAATCGCTCATAGTCGCCTTCTAAGATGCAAAGGTACAAAAGACTTTCCTGCGCGAGCTGCCCGAAATGACGTCCGCACAACAATTGCAACTTCAGTCACATTGAGGTCGGGATTAAACAAAACGCTCGTCGGTTTCCATCACGGTACCACAACTGTTGCAGGTCCGCATTTCTTCAGATCCAAAGAACTCTCTGAAGCGTGGAAGGAAGTCTTTTTCAATGTTCTCTAATGGAAAGTAGGTCTCGTGTAGCTTGTGGTTGCAATTGTCGCAGAACCACAGAAGTCCATCCTGCATATCGGATCCTTTGCGCACACGTTCAATGACCAATCCTACCGAACCCTCCGAGCGCATCGGGGAATGAGGCGTATTTCCAGGAAGCAGAAACATTTCTCCTGCTTTGATGGGAATGTCAATCGCTTTTCCATCCTCTTGAATGCGCACATTGATGTCTCCTTCCAACTGATAAAACAGTTCTTCTGTTTCGTTGAAGTGATAATCCTTTCGTGCGTTTGGCCCACCAACAATCATCACGATGTAATCACCGGCTTCGGTGTAAAGGTTCTTGTTTCCAACCGGTGGTTTCAGCAAATCGCGGTTGTCGTCGATCCATTTTTGAAGGTTGAAAGGTTTTTGAACGGCCATATATCTGAGGGTTTGGAGGTTTTTTAGGCTTGAGTCGAGCAAGTTAGCAGAAGAGCGTTAAAACTACAAAGCGAATTGCTCTATTTTCGTGTGCCCTATGAAAAAATATCTTCAGCTTGCCTTCAGCCTTTTTCTTCTATCGAGCCTGGCTTTGGCACAAGATCCTGCTCAAATAAATGACCTTCAGCATCAGCAGGACTTCTTGGATGCTCACCCAGAATTGTACGATCAAATCGAGTCGAGCGAACTCATCATTCAGGATCGCGCTGCTTGGTTTGAACAACACGGCTCCGCTTCTCGTGGAGAAGTCTACATCATCCCAGTAGTATTTCATGTTTTGCATGAAAATGGCCCTGAGAACATCAGTCTAGCTCAAATTGAAGACGCTGTTCGCGTGATGACCGAAGATTTCAGACTTCAAAATGCAGACACGAGCGACATCGTTCTTGACTTCAAAAACATTGCTGGAGATGCCGAAATTGAATTTCGCTTGGCGAAACTAGACCCCAATGGAAATCGCACGGATGGCATCACTCGAACCTTCACCGATCTAACAAACAATGCTGGGGAGAATTCAAAGATTGTTTATTGGCCACGAGAGAAGTACATGAACATATGGGTAGTGGCAGACATTGGAAACGGTGCTGCGGGCTATACCTACTACCCTTCCTCGGCCCAATTTTTCCCTTCAAGAGACGGAATTGTGGTACGCCATGATTATGTTGGATCTATTGGAACTGGTTCCGTTCGCAGATCAAGAACCATGTCACATGAAGTCGGACACTGGATTGACTTACCTCATGTTTGGGGAAGCACAAACGATGCAAACTTGGCGTCCAATTGTTCAAGTGACGATGGCGTGAGCGATACTCCTAACACCATCGGTTGGAGAAGCTGCAGCCTCACCAGCGAGAGTTGTGGCTCATTGGACAACGTTCAGAATTATATGGATTATGCGGGATGTCGTCATATGTTCACCAAAGGGCAGGCAGCTCGAATGAGGGCCGCACTCACCTCAAGTGTTGCAGACAGGAACAACTTAATCACACCTCAAAATCTCAAAGCGACAGGAGTCTCTGAATTGCTTGAGGCAAATTGGACCAAGAGCAAGCCCATCTTCTGTGAAGGTGAAGAGGTTAGCTTTCTAGATGCTTCTTATTACGACCAAAGCGAATGGACTTGGAGCTTTGAAGGTGGAAGCCCAAGTTCAAGTAACACTCAAATGCCGAAAGTTCGCTACGACTCCGTAGGAAGCTATTCCGTTGAGCTACAAGTAGGAAATGGTACTGAGAACATCAGCGCAGCTAGAACAAAGGATGTACACGTAGTGCCGAAAAAAGGCTTTTTCACTCCTTACCGTGAAGGCTTCGAGAATCCAACCTACATGGAAACCCGATGGAACATCGTAAACTTCGATCGAGATGGTTTTTATGGGTGGGATGTGGTACAGAATATTTCTGCTGCTGGCTCTTGGAGCTTGAGAAACAACAACGTGTTTTCTGAATCTGGAAGGATCGATCACTTTGTGAGCTCGAGCATGGATTGGTCTTCTTTTGAAGATTGTGAAGTAGACTTCAATGTCGCTTTTCGTCAGTTTAATCAAGACAATGCCGATGTACTGCGATTGTACACCTCTCACGATTGCGGCGAAAGCTGGAACATTCGCTGGGCGAAAACTGGGAGCAGTTTGGCCACAGGTCAACCAACAAGCAACGTGTTTACCCCAACTCCTGGCGAATTTCGAGAAGAGAACGTGCTCTCATTCCAACCAGAAGACTTTGTGGAGAACGTGATGCTCCGCTTTGAGTTTGTTTCGAACGGCGGGAACCAATTGTACATCGACGATATTTTCGTTGCTGGAATCTATAAAAGGACTCCCGTATTAAATTACCCGGAAGACCTTGCCGACAGTCTTGACCAAAATGTTCTTCTCGATTGGAAACCTATTCTTGGAATAGGCTCCTATGAATTGGAACTCGACACAAATCCTAGCTTTAATTCTCCAGCGCTTGTTGCTGAGAGCAAGGATTACCTTGGTATAGATGCTTTTGCTGAAGACAGTGAATTTCAGACAGAGAATTTAATCGCAGGTCAGAGATATTTCTGGAGAGTGCGTTCTGTGCACACAGGAGTTCCTTCCGATTGGAGCAGCATTTGGGAGTTTCGTGTGAGTCCAACAGGCACTGGCGACAACTTCAAAAAGCCTGAGATTATCCCCATCAATATAGGTCTGGAGGAAGAAGAGAATCAACTATCAATGCGTGTTTATCCGAACCCGATTGAAGCGGGAATTGATCTACAAGTTGAGGCAGACTTCGAAATTGTGAGCGTCCGTATAACTGACATCAGAGGCTCTATGCTCTACCAAGAACTTTCTCCAGAAGGATTGAGCATCCCAACTCAAAATTTGTCGGCAGGTGTTTATTGGTTGCAAGTTGAAGCCAAAGAACATACATTGGTCCGCAAATTTATCCTACGCTAAATGGATTTAAATCTTGAAGGGCGCACTGCCCTAGTATGTGGTTCAAATCAAGGAATTGGTCTTGCCACCGCCATCGAACTTTCTGAATTAGGAGCAACAATCTGCCTCTTCGCGCGAAATGAAGATCGCTTGAAAGAATCTCTGAAGAAGCTAAAGCGACCTACTGGACAGAAGCATCATTTTCTGATTGCAGATTTTTCGAAAGCTCAAGAAGTGGGGGGCGTCATTGATGAAGCCGTTTCAAATGGTGCTCGTTTTGAGATTTTGGTCAATAATACTGGAGGACCTCCCGGTGGAAAAATTTCAGATGCGAACATCGAAGAGTTTAGAATTGCCTTCAACAATCATCTCATCAATAACCATCAATTGGCGCAGGCTTGTATTCCAGGAATGAAAGCCTCCGGTTATGGCCGCATCATCAACATTATTTCTACCTCGGTGAAAATTCCGTTGAACGGACTTGGTGTTTCTAATACGGTGCGTGGAGCTGTAGCGAATTGGAGTAAGACGATGGCAAATGAATTGGGTGAGTTTAACATTACCGTCAACAACGTTTTGCCTGGCGCAACCAACACCTTGCGGTTAACGACCATTGCTGAAAACAAAGCTCAAAAAAGCGACAAAAGCGCTGAGGAAGTATTGGATCAAATGGCTGCGGCTGTTCCTATGAATAGGATTGGAGAAGCCTTTGAGGTTGGCGCTGCGGTGGCCTTTTTAGCAAGTCCTGCCGCTTCCTACATCAACGGAATCAATTTACCTGTTGACGGAGGAAGGACAGCCTCACTTTAAGCGATAAAAGACTTCTAGCGCAGCTCAAAATTGAATGGGATGCCGTAAAGAACGCATTGGCTTTCTCGAAAACAGATCAGCTATGATGATTATTCGTGGAGATTATCAAGAAGTTGATGGAGCTTTCGGCGCCTACCTAGTCAGTCCTGCGGGTCAGAAAATACTTGAGAAGGAAGGCTGGAAACCACGATTCGAATACAAGCGCATCCTTCACTTCGAAGGCCCAGGTTCGAAGTGATCAAATATGTATTCCTCTATCTGACGTGGATAATGGCAGTGCTCAAGCTTTAGCAATTCGGCTGCCAAGGATTCGGGAGTCTCAGCTTCTTGAAGCGTGTAATAAGCCTGAAAAAAAACGTCTCCCTCGTCGTAGTTTTCATTGACCAAGTGAATACTGATACCCGACTCGGTCTCATTGGCTTCAACAACAGCTTCATGTACATTCATACCGAACATGCCCTTTCCTCCAAATTTTGGGAGCAGCGCTGGGTGAATATTCAGAATCCTTCCTTCGAAGTTTTGGGTGAGCTTGTGCGGAACGAGTTTCATATAACCTGCGAGCACAATCAAGTCAACTGCATATTTCTCAAGAACATCCAGCATCGGATCAACTTGCTTACGGTCTTCTGGACTAAAATGAACAAAGGGTAGCTCATACTTCTCAGCGTGCTCCTTCACTCCTGCTGAAGCATTGTTGCTTCCGATCATCACCACTTTGATGACTGGGTGATCTTTAAAGTAGGCCAAAAGAGAAGCGGCATTGCTCCCCCTTCCCGAGGCGAAAATTGCGATTCGTTGCACGCACCAAAATTCTTATTTTGTACAAAACAGTCTCTATGGCAAAGCCAGAATTTATCCCCTATCTCGGTTCACAAGTTCCAATTGAAGAAATCGGACTTCGTGCGAAACAATTCCGCGAGCAAATGGAACGCAGAAGGAGCGTTAGAGATTATTCTGAGCAAGCCATTCCAAAAGGGGTGATAGATGACATCATCATGACGGCCTCCTCCGCCCCGTCCGGTGCTAACAAACAACCTTGGACCTTTTGTGTGATTAGCAATGCTGAGCTTAAGCACAAAATTCGTGAAGCGGCGGAAAAGGAAGAACACGACAACTACCACCATAGAATGAGCGAAACTTGGCTCAATGACCTCGAGCATTTAGGGACTGATGAGTACAAGGAATTTCTCGATACGGCACCTTGGCTGGTTGTACTATTTCGCAAGACCTACGAGATGGACGGAGAGGAGAAGCGCAATGTGTACTACGTCAATGAATCTGTTGGAATTGCGGCAGGTTTTTTCATCGCAGCTGTGCACCAAGTAGGGCTGGTAACTCTTACGCATACGCCTTCACCAATGGGTTTTCTCTCGAAGATTTTGGAACGACCAAAAAATGAGCGTCCCTTTCTTCTTTTACCCATAGGATATCCAGCCTCTGGAGCAGAGGTTCCGGTAATATCCAAGAAAAATTTAGATGATGTAGCGGTCTATTATTAGGCTATCGTTCGCGCTCGATGGTGTAATTGACCAGTGTTTCCAGAGATTTACGCGCTTCCGTTTGTGGAAGTTGAGCAAGCAATTCGAGTGACTTACGTGTAAACTCATGCATCTTTTCCGTGGCGTATTCGATGCCTCCACTAGCCGACACGAACTGAATCACTTCCTTCACCTTAATTGCATTGGTATTGTGGTTTTTCACAATGTTCACGATGCGTTTCTTATCGCTGCTCGACGCACGATTTAATGCGTAGATAAGTGGCAGCGTTGTTTTCCGTTCTTGGATGTCAATGCCGGTTGGCTTCCCAATATTCTTGCCTGCCCCGTAGTCAAAGAGGTCATCTTTGATCTGAAAGGCCATTCCGACCATCTCCCCAAATTCCGTCATAAACCGAACGTGCTCTTCACTTGACTTTGTGCTCTGAGCACCTGAACGACAGCAGGCTGAAATTAGAGCTGCAGTTTTCTGGCGAATTATTTCGAAGTAAACCTCCTCGTCGAAATTGAGCAAACGAGTTTTTTCCATTTGAAGAAGCTCCCCTTCACTCATCTCCTTCACTGCATCCGATACCGTATGCAACAATTCAAACTCGTTGTTATCAACGGCCATCATGAGACCTTTTGAGAGAAGAAAGTCTCCTACCAATACAGCGACCTTGTTCTTCCATAGCGCATTGACGGAGAAAAATCCTCTTCGCTCATCCGCTTCATCAACTACGTCGTCGTGCACAAGCGTTGCGGTGTGCAGCAATTCAATAAGAGCAGCGGCCGTGTAGGTGCTCTCGTTAACCTCACCTGTGGCTTTGGCTGAAAGAAACACGAACATGGGTCGCAACTGCTTCCCTTTGCGCTTTATGATGTAGTGAGTGATTCGATCAAGCAGAGGCGCTTTAGACTGCATGGAGGTTTTGAACTTGAGTTCAAATTCCTTCATTTCAAGCTCAATCGGCTTCTTTATGACCTCAACTGGATCCATATATCAGGCAAATGTATTTAAAGCTTATCCGCTCTTCGACAATTCGTTTTTGTTTGCCAATTGGCCACAAGCCGCATCGATGTCCTTCCCTCGGCTTCTTCGCACTTTAGCAACTATGCCATTCTTTTTCAAGTGGTGTGCAAAGGCATCAACCTTTTCGGGAAGCGCTTGTTCAAATTCAGCATCATCGATGCTGTTGTATTCAATGATATTGACTTTGGAGGGAACCTTCTTACAGAACTTTACAAGCTCTTGCGCATCCTGTATTTCGTCGTTGAAATCTTTGAAAATGATGTATTCAAAGGTGACTTGATTCTTAGTCTGACTGTAATAGTAGTTTAATGCAGAGGCGAGTACATCAAGATTATTGCTGTCGTTGATGGGCATGATCTTGCTTCGCTTTTCATCGTTTGCTGCATGCAGCGAAAGTGCTAGGTTAAAGCGCACTTTTTCATCTCCCAACTTGCGAATCATCTTGGCTATTCCAGCTGTAGAAATAGTGATTCGTTTTGGCGACATACCAAGTCCATCTTCAGAAGTTATGCGATCAACAGAATGCAATACTTGTTTTAGGTTGAGCAAGGGTTCACCCATTCCCATGTACACGATGTTGCTCAAGCCCTCTCCGTACATTTCTCTGGAAACACGATCTACCTCAACCACTTGATCGAAGATTTCGAATGCCTCGAGGTTGCGCAGTCGTTTTAATTTTCCGGTTGCACAGAAGGCACAGCTCAAGCTGCATCCAACTTGTGAAGAGATGCAAGCCGTTTTGCGTTTGGCGGTAGGAATGAGTACGCTCTCGATGATTTTGTGATCGTGGGTCTCAAGAGCCATTTTAACCGTTCCGTCTTCACTGCGTTGATCTTCACTGCTGGCGAATGACCGCATCTCATATTCTGAGACCAGCTTGTCGCGCAATGCCTTCGGCAAATTGGTCATCTCCGAAAAGTCGTGCACTTGCTTGTTCCAGAGCCACTCCCAAATCTGCTTTGCACGATACTTTGGCTCGCCTACCTTGATGAGTGTTGCCTGCAATCCTTCGAAATCGAGGGAGCGTAAATCAGCGCGTTTGTGGTTGTGCTTTATACTTTCCATCCTTTTTCAATCAGGTCGCGCGCCAGCACAAGATCTAGTGGCGTCGTGATTTTTATGTTTTCAGGATTTCCTGGAATTAGGAACACCTTCTCCCCACTCCTCTCTACTACGTTCGCGTCGTCGGTGAACAGCTCATTGTATTCTTGCTCGAAAGCAGCAAACAAGAGAGATGCACGAAAGCATTGTGGTGTTTGAATGGAAACTACATTGGCCCTGTTCAACGCACGATTGTCTTCGCCTTCAAGCCATCTCAAAGATTGCTTCACAGGGAGAAACGGGATTCCCGAGCCTTTTTCCTCAGCACTTTTAAAAGCAGTATTGATGGTTTCGTGACTCACAAAAGGCCGCACCCCATCGTGGATTCCAATGAGGTCCGCGTTCTTGCAATGACTTAATCCGTTTTTCACCGAATGAAAGCGTGTCGCTCCACCTGCGCAGAAAGTCATTTTGAAACTGATGTGTTCTAAATCTTTTTTCCGGATCAATTCCGCTTTGGGAAGAACCACTACCAACTGCATATCGGGATCGAAAGCGGCAAATGAACTCAGAGTATTATACAGAATGCTCTTGCCCGCTAAATCTAAAAACTGCTTCGGAATGCTGGAGGCCATGCGTTTGCCTGAGCCACCTGCAACCACAATCATTGCTCGTTTGGTCATTTAGGCTGATCCTTCATATGGTTCTTCAGGGCTTGGTCCAGCTTCTTCTGTTTCTTGCCCAACGACCGCTGATCTCTTGTTATGGACTCTTGAGTTTTTTCGGCTTTGTCTGGAGAAATCTTCTCGCGCTTTTTGTCGAGCTTTCTTTGACGCCTACGAAGACTTTCGCGCTCGTCTCCAAGTCTCGATTGTTTCTTCCGGAAGGAATCGAGTTTCTTGCCCCACTTCTCACGAGCAGTTTGTGCCTTATCAGCTTCGTAATCAGCCTCATTCGCTGTTTCCTTTGCTGCTTTCGTTATCTCCTGTTGTTCAAATTCAGCCTTCTTGATCTCAGCCTCTTTTGCGCTTTTTTCAGCTGCCGCTTTTAAGTCTGGTTTCACGATAGGTGCGAGCATTTTAGACATGGAACGTTTTCCTGAAAACTCTGTGTAGGTGATTG
>CAXAIH010000022.1:0-14895 GCA_963968755.1 uncultured Flavobacteriales bacterium | reverse complement strand
AGCACATAGAATTCATCTCCTTTCTTCTTCCTTGAGTTGATAAACTCAACAACTTGATACGGGTTGAGGTACTCTTTGTGTTTCGGGGTGATCAGTAAACTTAGTTCGAGGTCTTCAACTTTGCAATACTCAACGATTTTCATTAGGTACTCCAAGTTCTTTTTTGCAGTAGAATTCGAATCTTTTCTTGGGAAAGAATTGGTGCTATTTATTTCGAGCTTCTTGTCCAAGGCCAGAAAACCACCTAAGTCGTCGAATTGATGCTTGAAAAGGGCCAGTTTAGATGCGTTTTTCCAAATGGATCCAATGCTTTTTTTAATAAAGCCGGTAGGGTTAAATTTTAAAAAATAGGGATACTCATTTAAGGATATAAAATGCAAGTAGGCGGAGAGTCTTTTCGCTAGATATTTGTCAGACCAAATGGCCGTATCCATAATCGGACCCATTTGATTGTCTGAAATTCCTAAAATTACGTGCTCAATATGGGGGTTGGACTCATAAACGATTTTCAATTTATGATAAGTCCAAAAATAGGATTCGCCAGAAGTACATAGATTCACTAGGCCTGTTATAAGCGAATCGTTTACGGCGCATTGAGGGTGGGAGTTCCCTATTAAAATGGAATTATTTCTTTCGTCTGACTTGCTTCGAATGTTCGATCTGACTGCCATTCCCGTGACTAGAAAGCAGAAAAGGAGGGCTGAAAAGCCGAGCGCCACAAAAAGTTTGATCTCTGCAAAAAAACTCTTCATATTTTCTATTGTGATCCAAATATGCCGAGTACTAATATAGGTCCTATTGTTCTGAACGAAATATAAGGACGTAAATTATGAGAAGATTTAGTTTCCATCGGAATTCTAGACAGTTAGTCTACGCTTTTCAGATTGCCTTTGCGCTAACTGATGTTAGCCTAACCCTCTATCAACTTTCGGGGTCAGGGAAATAGTGTTCAATATAATCTATCGTAGAGTTGTGGTTCATCTATACATTTGAATTTGAAAGAAACTTTTATGTGTACTTTTCAGTTGTTACTTGATGGGGTCTAATCTAGTGACTTATATGGCTCGTGGAATTTTCCACATAGTTCAACCCATCAAATGGAAGTAAGCAAAGCTCTATGCTTTCAGGCTTTTTTTATTCTTACTTCTTCCTTCTTTTTCTCGATTATGGTTTTTTACCGATGACAATAATTTCTTCTGAAAGGTGCGGCTTTAGTTTTACAACAATATTTCTTTTCCAATGTGTGAAGTTATTTCTGTAGAATGATTTGTGAATTTCAAATCCTGAATTGACAAACATTTCTTCGATTTCAGGTTTTGTATATTCTTTTACATGCATCCAGTCATCCCAAATTTGCCGCATATCTGTTTTGTTGAAATCTTTCAATACCTCTAGGAATCCTTTATCAATATGCTGTGTTACTTTCTGAACGATAGGTTCTCCTCTGTAGAACTGCATCACACGCTCAAATGATGTAGCATTAACTGTCGATAAATAGAACATTCCTCCTGAAGGCAACGCGTTGTATATTTTATCGAACAAAATATAGGGTGAGAACCTAAAATGCGCAATTGCATGAGCAAGAATAAAGCAATCGACATCATCCTTGATCAAGGAAAAATCCCCGGTAAAAAACTCAAAGAGATACATATTAATACCGTTCTCCTCTGCCCAAGCCTTGTTCTCTTCCACAGCCCAAGGTGCTTCAACGGTAACAACCTTTTTACCTTTTGCTTGGAGTCCTAAAGAGATGACTCCCCTGCCTGGGCCTAATTCACAATAGGTAGCCCTGTCAAGGTCTTGTAAATCTTGAATTGTATTTTGATATCTAATTTTTTCCATGGAATCTTGAAATTGATAAATGCAGAACTAGGGGATAGACAGACTTTTAGCTAAATCACCCATTTCGAGTGTATCTTTATTCGAGCAATTATTTTATTAACCATTATTCGTATCTCCGAACTCTAGGGGTTTATGTGTTTTTATAGCGACGGGCTAAGTTAAACATCCGGCTCTTAATGGGATGTTGTCCGAATATAAAATGGTCTAATGGGAGAAGCAGATGTGCGATTCAGTCAATGGTAAACATTATACGCCCTCCATTTGACATGAGTCACAGTTTTTGGCTTTACCAAGAAGTTTTCGAGCGCTTTCTTGGTTTTTAAAACAACCAAAAAACATGCTCCAATTCGGTCTGTTAAAGAATGTTTTCCAAACGATGGTCTGGGAATTTTGAATTTAGAGGTACAAAGCCATTTCCCGAAATGAGCGATCCCAGAATACTAGCTTAGGTATGGAAGTTATTGTCGGTGTACACCCCTATCAAACCAGACGACGACCCACTAATAATAATCTGCTGCGCGACCGCATTATCAACTGAGTAAAGCTCTTTATAGGTGTGAACTTTATTGTCAATGATAATGGCCGAAGAGTCAGGGTTCGACTGTACATTTTCTAGAAAGTACCTAATCATAAACAGCTTCGCGATCAAGGTGGATGGTGCGTGTCAAAACACGAGACCGTAAATATACTTTCCTCCATTATTTTTGAGTCACCCAAGAGAAATGAACTTTGGAATTCAAGATTGCGCTCGCAGCGCCTTTATCTTTTTTATGAAGTCATCAGTCACAGAAGAAAATGTGAATTTGGTTACGTCAAAAGACCATGGCAGGAACTTGATACTTTCTTTCAAAAATTTAGGCATTGCTTGTTCAATAGCTTCTGGTAAGATGTGCACTCCTAACTTATTCTCACGGATAAACTTCCCGACTTCTCCCTCAGGACCGATGTAAATGATTGGAGTTTTTGTGAAGATGATCTCAAAGAACTTAGTAGAGATAAGGTCTTTTTCTTGGGGTGGCAAAAATACAAGATAGGCCTCAGCTTGGCTGATCTTCCCAAAGAGTTCTTCTTCGGGAATGTAAGAATGGACCTCGACCTTCTCTTTTTCAAAGAGCTCATCTATCAAGGGATAAGCTCGTCCCGTGTAAACATCCCATTTGAATTCTTCAGATGGATTTTGTTGAACGACTACGGAAAGTGCTCTCAAATAATCCTCTATTCCATTGTACAGCGTACCACCATAAATGAAGCCTTTTCTCTTGATTTCGTTGCTCTGAAATTGCGGGAACTTCTCTGGATCGAATGCGTGAGGAAGCAAAGTGAGTTTACTCAAATGCTCCGGGTACAAGGATTCTAGCACTGAGCCCATGTGCACAGTAGGGTAGCAGATGAGGTCGCTATTATCCATTACAAACCGCTCTGATTCGAGCTGATATCCTTTTTTTCTGGACGCCATGGTAGGAATGCCGTAATAATCACCCCATGTCCATGGGTCCCTGAAGTCGCTCACAAGAGATATTTCTCTATGCGACGCCTTGAAGCTGGAAGTATGTCTGAGTATCGAATAAGGAGCTCCTGTTGCTGCGATGACCTCAATTAGCTTTTTTGAATGGATAGCTTCTAGTTCTCTTGTCATAATTGACTTCCATGCGAAGGCTTTATCAAAAAGATTGATTCTGAGCAAGGGGTTTACAACTCGAATGGCCAGGGAATACAAAATTTTCTCAAAGAGGTTTTTTGTTTGTCCAGTGAGCCAGCGAGGGTACTTCTTCGGTAGCTGATGAACCTTAATTCCTTCAAACTCCTTCTCGAAGAAGTCTTTGTCACCTCCATTTTCAGAACAAATCACGGTTACCTCATGACCTTTCATCAACAGCTGTTTGCTGAACTTCGCCCAGCGTCTGCCGCCTATTTCAGTAGAAGGAGGGAATGTGTATGAAACGATTACAAAATGCATCAAGAAAGGCTATTGGCCATCTCTTTTGGGAAGTTTAGGAAAGTCGTTGACGATCTTAATCACACGCTCAAAGTCTAAACCTAGCGTATCTAGATACCATCGAATGTTTTGATACCGAGGTTGGTTTTCTTCCTCAATGAGCTCAAGGGCTCTTTCTCTAGTAATCTGTCCTTCTCTAATTTGATTGCTCCTGAAGGTGTCATGCTCCGTAAAGCCAGCGATTGTATAATAGACGTAATTGTAAAAGGCCGCCGTCCCATCGCCTATTCTCCAGGTTGTTGATGTGTCCACAGCGGTTTCCCAATCATATTCGTTGATCAGTGTGTCGTTTACAAGATCTTCATCCCAACGCCAGTAATCAAAGATGTGGTAGTAGTCTTTTTTCTCTGTGAAACTTCGATAATACTCACCTGAGAGTGTATCCCAAAGTGAGGAGTTAAAGTAGCCAGGACTTTCAAGCATTGCGCCAAAGCGTTTTTTGTGGTAACGAAGTTGCTTTAAGGCACCATGACTATACACCTTTTTCTCTTCAAAGTCTGGTTTGATTCCCAGAAAACCTGCTTTGAAGTGCGTGACTTCCAACGGATTGACTCCCCAGAGATTTAGGTTGATACCTGTCTGTTTTTTGACATCTTCTACATACCTAAAGAAATGCTTATCACCGGCCGTGAGCATGGCCATCATACCCAAGTGCGGGGATTTAAGCCAGGCCAATAAGTTTTTCCGGATATTTTTTCTTTTTTGAGTGATGTTGGCTGCCACTATAATGTTTTCAACTCCCATATCACCGCACATCCGGCTGATGTTTCGTCTTCCCAAATCGGTCACCATACCCCAATCGTAGGTATAGGTTATTGGCTTGAGGTCAAGTTCCTTGACGATCAAGTGTAGTCCGAAACAACTATCCCTTCCACCAGAGAAAGGAACAATGCAATCCGGCTCACCATTTCTTCTGTAAGGGGCAACAAGAGACAATAATTCCTCTTTTGGTTTCGGGTTGTTACGAGGCTTGTAATTATTGCAGTAGTTGCATACCCCTTTAGCATCAAATTCAATGTGGGACATCGTTTCCGGAAGGATGCACTTGGTGCATCTCTTTACTTTGGGCTTGATATTTTCAAGAAGATGCTCCTGTGTTTTATTCGTGACGATTTCCGATATCAGGTTTTCCCATCTGATTTTGGATTCGATGAGGTTCCAGGTTTTGTTGCTTGGAACGACTATGTCCAGCACAAGGGACTCATTTACCAATTGACGAAGATTTGTGCATCCAGCTTGAGTCAATGAATAGCTTTCCGAAGCGAAATAGTAGTCTCCATTTTTATTCCCGACATAAAGGCTTCCATTGTTGGAGATCAGAACCAGCTTTGCTTCGTCTTGCAGGTGAACAGCACAAGAAACAACTCCCCGGCACTTTTGCATAATGGACTCACCGAGTTGATCTACCGGCTTTTTCTTTTCGAGGTGATCTAAAGCAATTCCTGCAATAACTTCCGAATCAATTTGTAGCTCTCTTTCAAGAGCTAGGCTAGGCCAAACCTCTTCGTGGTTTACAATGATTCCGTTGTGAAGTACGAATACATTATCTCTTACCACAGGTTGATTGTCGGAATTTCCATTGGTGATTAGGCGACTATGTCCTAAGGCAAAAGGTGAGTTCGACAACTTTGACTCTTGAAACAGTTTGTTTATCGGGTAGTCGCCTTTTCTGATCTGAATCTGATCATTCTGTAGGAATAGTAAACCGCTTGAATCTTTACCTCTTTGCTGTGCGTGTTTGGCAAGTAGTTTAAGATCTCCTTGGTTTACTGCCTCCTTTGAGATTATTCCGAATATTCCGCACATATGTTGGTACTATTTACGGTAGGTTAAATGGCTTATCACAGCATTTTTGACCTTAGCTGAATTAAGTTGCAAGTTTAGACTTTTACTCTGCCAGTGGAAGCCATTATAAGATCGAAAATGACTATTTTTTAAAAATAGAATTCTTTTCAATCTCGGAAGATTTCAAAGAGACTATTTTCGTTCGCAGAATTGATTCATAAGTTCGATTCTTCCATATGAGAGCCCTTGTACTAAACGGATATTCACGAAACTCACTGTCTATTATTCGGAGTTTAGGTGCTCGAAAGATCGCCATAGATACCGTGGCTCATACTTCAGGCGACCCGGAATTTGATAGTCGAATGACGAAGCGAAAATCCAAGTTCGTAGGGAAGGTATTTTACTTCGAACAAAATGATTCGGAGCTTCAGAAGATTATTGCCCTTTTGAAAGAGAATAAATACGACTTTCTCTTCGCTGGAGGGACCTATCATTCCAATCTGATTTCAGAGCATAAGCCACTTTTGGAGAAGTACATCAAAGTTGCTTCAGAGGAATATAATAAAGTCCTCATGGTGCACGATAAGCAGATTGCTTCTCGCTTTATTGAAGAGCTGGGAATCCCAGTTCCAAAAACGTATCAGGCAAGAAATCCTTCTGAACTAGAACAAATTGTTGAAACACTTGAAGGAAATGCGGTGGTCAAACTTCCCGACTCATATTCTTCAAAAGGCTTAAAGGAATATCAAGGTTCTGTGGAAGAAATGATAGGTGATTATTCTGAAAATTATGGCTTTGACTTTCCCGTGGGACAATTCCCGCTAATCCAACAGCGGATTGACGGTTCTCTTCACGACACAACCGCTTTTTCAGTGGCTGGATCGCCAAAAGGAATCCTGTCTCAAATTCGCATGATGCCTGAAACCTTGAAAGCTGGGAGCGGAATAATCAACAAAACAACCCTAGAGCCTATCATCATTGAGTATACGAGGCTCATTCTTGAGAAATTATCGTGGACCGGTCATATTGAGTTGGACTGGATCAAGGAGAAAGAAACGGGTAAGTATTATTTCCTAGAGATTAACCCTAAGTTTTGGGGCACAAACCAGTTGACCATCTCCGCTGGTTTTGATTTTCCATACTGGAGTGTTCAGAATCTCATGGGCGAAGAATTGCAGGAAGTAAAAGACTATCGTGTTGGACGAACCTTCCGCTGGTTGGAGCTTGAAATAGTGTCTATTGCGAAATATTCAAAAGGGGTAGAGCATTTTGTCAATTGGGCAAAGTTCTTTTTGCGCTTTCTCAATCCAAAAACACTGACGAGCATGTTCTGGAAAGACCTCAAACCATTTTGGGGTGACCTTAAGGAAGGCAGCTATAGTGTTCTTAAAATTTACTTTTGGAGGCTGAAGAACAGGAAGCTATGACTGGCCAAGAAATATGGAACACCTTCTGCGCCAAACAGGAGCTCGAATCTTCGGAACGAGATCAATACGATCGCTTCCCCTATGGGCTTTCTAAACATGATGTATCCAACCCCATCGTGTCAAAGTTTTTGGTTGAAAAGGGCTTTCAACCAAGTTATCCCAATGGGGCGAAGATGGCAGTTGTCATCTCCCATGATATAGATCTATTAGTTAATCGAAAATGGCCGCTAAAAACAATTCTTAATCAACAAGTTAGGGCGCTGATAAAGGGTAATTTTAAGCAATATTATGAGAGTAAAAGCAAGTATAAAAGTCAGCTGATCACAGCCTACAGCCTTAAGAATATTCTAGGATATTTAAAAAGCAGAGATATTCAATCATCCACCTTTTTTCTCTCTTTAGAAGAAGGGGAAAGAGATTTTAACTACTCCTTAGTTGAGGTCCAGGATGAGATTGAATTTGCATCAAAGAATGGTTTCGAAATCGGACTTCATGGAGGGCACACTGCCTACAAAAATATCGATCATCTCCAGAGGGAGAAGAAACGAATTTTAGCTCATACTGAAGCTAGATGCATAGGATATCGAAATCACTACTTGAGGTTTCAATACCCCAATACACTCAGAAATTTAGCTTCAGCTGGCTTTGAATACGATAGTACTTTCGGCTTTGCGGAAAGAATCGGATTTAGAAATGGTATGTGCTTTCCTTTCAAACCCTACGACTCTGTGAACGAGGAATATTTGGACATTGTTGAAATACCCTTGATGGCAATGGACGACACCTTGTTCAGATATATGAACTTGAACTACCCAGAAGTTCTGGCTAATGTGAAGGACCTTGTTCAACAAGTCAAGAGCCTAGGTGGAGTTTTTACCCTGCTTTGGCACAACGATTCCTTCAGTGGGGAAAGAAAGGAGGCTTTCACCGAAATCATCGACTATTTAGAAAATGAGAACGTTTGGTTCGCGACCAATGCACAATTGGTTGACTGGTATAAGCAGCATAACTATTTTGACGAAATCAAACTGATTTTGGACTCGACTCGGTCTTGAAAAAGCTTAGTCCATAATTTTAGCTTTGCGGCGTTTTAAATCAATATTCAGGATTTAGTTTGAACGAAATGTTTAGCAGTGGGTGTTAAAAAGAAATTAGTTATTTATACACTAGGTTTTCCGTTTGGTTCTTCGGAGCAATCGTTCTTAAATCCCGAAATTCAGGAGCTTTCAGCGCGCTTCAAGAAGATATATATCGTGCCTTCGAGTATGATTGGTCCCCTTTCGAGTTTGCCTGATAATGTCGAAGTTTTGAAGGTGTCGAATACCTCCCCTATTAGTGCTTGGCGGCTTATAAAGAATCTTCTAAAAGTACTTCTGGGGGATTTGAATCAGCACGCGCTCCTGGTTTTGAAATGGTGGAAGGAGTATTTGAGAAGTGTCAAAAATCTAACCAACAGACAGGCTGCTTTAGTAAAAGTTTTAAATGAGAAATCCTTACTCGCGGGTGATGTAATTCATTACTCGTATTGGTTAAGTGATTGGGCGACCATATTGGCTATTACCAAAGAATTGAAGAACACTGTTAGAATAAGTAGGACCCATCGTTTTGACTTATATGAGGAAAGAAGCGAGTACGGCTTCTTGTTCTTTCATAGGGCACAGCTTAAGTCCTTGAATTTCATTCTACCAATATCAGAAATGGGTAAGGGCTATTTGGTGAACAAATACCCTCAGTTTGCGGACAAGATCATACTGTCGCGTTTAGGTAGCCCTTCAAATTCGAAACAAGCTGAGAACCTCAATAGCGAGACCTTTCGTATTCAGAGTTGCTCGAACTTGATTCCGTTGAAACGTGTAGGCTTGATTGTTGAAACATTGGCTAAGTGCAAATCCAAGATTCATTGGACCCACATTGGAGATGGAAAATTGGAAGAAAATCTGAAGGCAGAGGCGAGAAATTTACCGGCAAATATTTCATTCGAATTCTTAGGTCGATTGGCTTGGGATAAGGTAAGAGATTATTATTCAAATGAGTACATCGATTTATTTCTTCACCTAAGTGAGTCAGAAGGTATTCCAGTCTCGATAATGGAAGCAATAAGTACAGGAACCCCCGTCTTCGCTTGCGATGTGGGTGGTGTGTCCGAGATTATTCCAGATTCTTCCAATTTATTATCACCGACACCAAATACGGATGATCTCGCAAAAAAAATTGATGATTTCTTTATTTCTGGCTCTTCAAGAAATGCAGAAAATCGTGCCTTGATTAAAGCTTTCTGGCTTGAGAATTTTTCGGCTGAAGCTAATTTTCGACATTTTAGCGACGAACTTTTAAAGTTGAAGATGGAATAACCCTCGCTTTTATTTGCAGGTGAATGAGTTGCTCAGTATTTGTTTTCAAGAAACCAACTTCGGCTGCGTCCAAATAACCCTTACGTTTCACCATTGAACTAGCTTATGAAGCAGCTTTCTATCATCATTGGGACCCGCCCAAATTTCATCAAGGTAACTCGATTTAAGGAGTTGGCTCCCAGGTACAACTGTGAAGTAAAGATCATACACACGGGCCAGCATTTTGATAAGAACATGGCAGAGATCTTTTTCGATCAGTTTGGCTTACGACCAGATGTATTCCTTAATATAAAGCCTCAATCTCAATTAAAGCAAATAGCTGAGATCATTGAAAAGTTGGAACATGAGTTTACGGAGAACCCTCCAGATGTAGTGCTTGTTCCTGGCGATGTAAACAGCACCTTTGCGGCTGGCTTTGTTGCGAATCGAATGGGCATTCCGCTTGGGCACATTGAAAGCGGCCTGCGCTCTCGAGATATGGAAATGCCTGAAGAGGTCAATCGAATTTTGACCGATCAAATCACCAAGCATTACTTCATCACTGAAAAGAGTGGTTTTGAAAACCTAAAGGAGGAGGGGAAGTCTATTCAAAACCTTCACCTCGTTGGGAATACAATGATTGATACACTTGTTAAGCACGATGCTGATGTGAGAGCTTCAAACATTCTAGAGAAGCTCGGTATTGAGGGTAAATTTTGCTTGATGACCATTCACCGGCCTTCGAATGTGGATAAAAAAGAGGATCTAGAAAGAATCTTTCAAATCATTCAAAGTATCTCTGAAATATTACCCGTCGTATTTCCTATTCACCCTCGCTCTTTTCAAAGAGCCAAGGATTTTGGATTGGACGAGATGATTCGTTCAAAGTCCATTCATCTCTGTGATCCAATGGGCTATTTTGATTTTCAGAGGTTAGTTCTGGAATCTAGTGTAGTGATTACGGATAGTGGCGGGATTCAAGAGGAAACTACTTTTAGGCAAGTTCCTTGTATCACTCTTCGAAACAATACAGAGCGTCCAATTACAGTTGAAATTGGGACAAATGAACTGATGATAATGGAGATAGAGCCAGTCCGAAACGCAGTTCAAAACATTCTGGGTGGCCAATGGAAAACAGGTGAGATTCCCATGCATTGGGACGGACATTCAACGGAGAGGATATTGCAGGTGATAAAAGATGATTGAGCGCAGTTTTTCTCCTTTCTAGCTGAGTTACATTTGTGGCAATATTTAGAAAATGAAAGATCATCCTCATTTTAAGCGCATCATGGAATTATCTCAAGCCATCTCTGATCGGAGAGCGTTTCACAAGGCCTGTGAGCCTGTCTTTTTGGAAATGAAAGACGATAAAGAGTTTTTTAAGGCGGTCGTCAGAATGAACCTCCGAGACCAAAACTTTCTAGACGAAGCCTGGTCTTTATACAATATTCCTTATTTGTACATCGGGGAGACACCAGATTTTATTCTGAAGTACCATTTGTTCGTTCCACTTGAGTCGGGGGAAAAGGACATTGGGGCAGCTTGTATTCATCATCATACAAACTATTATTTGAGCTCAACCGCGGTATTCGGTCCGGGATATGAATCCTTTCTGTTTAAGAGGTTTCCTGAAGTCGATCAAAAAACCATGCGTGTTGACTTAGAGATCACAAAGAAGTTTAAGCAAGAAGACTGGATTGTTTCAAATGTAGATTCTTGGGAACCTCACCTCGTGTTTAACCCAGCTTCACTTTCTGCCACTATGGTCATGTGGACGCCAGACAAGAAGCGCGTGACAGACAACCTTCGACATAATCCATTGTTGAAAAGCCTGAAAAAGCCTTTGTTGTCAGTAATTCATATGCTGAACCTGCAAAAGAACTTAGGTGTTTCAGAGAAGAAAACATACCAGTATTACCCTGGTAAAGATCATTTCGTGGCGATTGATGAAGATCAATATTTTGAGCCAACAAGGAATGCGGTTGGGCCTGAAGTCGACGACTATTCAGTGAAAACGATTGTTGGTTTCATCCAACGAATGGGATTTGACGATCAAAATTTTATTGACGAGTGTTTGGCAAATCCATCACTCCCAGAAACTTATGTCAAGTATCTTTCAATGTTGAAAGCTGGTGAACCCATTGGAGATACTTATGCAAAGGCAAAAATCAACATCCATCAAGGAAGCTTTACGAAGCAAGATGTTCTTAGTTTAGCGCCCGAATAAGGGGATATGCTCTACATAACGCTTCTCGATCAATTCCACCCAGGCATCTATAAGTCCCAGGTAATTGATGTATGTAAATATCTCTCCTCTGAATCCGAGCTTCCTGTAACCTTAGTCTCTTTCTTGTCAATCCGTGAAATGCTGCGGTCGGACAGTGCCAAAAGCATTAAAAAGTTGTACGACAACTCGATTGTACTTCCCGCTTTTCCTGGATTGGGAAATTATCGATACACCCAATATTTATTGGGATTGCTGAGTAGGTTTAAAGGTGAAAAGCTGGTTCTTGCACGTAATGCATTTGCAGCTTCCACAGCAATAGATTTGAGGAGAAGAGGGGTGTTGACCAAGGTTGGGATTGATGTCCGCAGTTCATTGACAGCCGAAATTCATGAGTACGATGCTTTCCCTAATCCAAAACTGCGAGCAGAAGTTTTAGAAACGGAAAGAAAGGCCATTTTGGAAGCGGATTTTCGAATTGGAGTTTCGAATCAAATGGTGGAGCATTGGAGGAATGAATACGGCTATAGCTCCGACAAGCATGTGGTTATTCCTTGTACGCTGAATCGAGATATTTTCAAGGATTATTCTCTTGAGAGGACCAAGGTTCAAAGTAAAAGATCTGAACTCGGCATTGATGCTGATGATGTGGTTCTGATATTTTCTGGCTCTAATGCGCCGTGGCAAGGTGAAAGCCTGAAGAACCAAGTCCTCAACCACTACCTAATTCAAGAGAAGCATAAACTCCTTTTCCTATCCAAGCCAAACGATTTGATTGATGAGTTGATGGGGAAATATCCCAACAAGGTACAGCGTTATTGGCTGAGTCACGAGAAGGTTCCTGAGATGTTGCAAGTCGGTGACTACGGTCTCTTGCTAAGGGAGCAATCTGTTACAAATAAAGTAGCCTCCCCTGCAAAATTTGCAGAATACCTAGCTGCTGGGATGCATGTGCTTATTTCAGAAAATTTAGGCGATTTCTCTGGCTTGGTCAAAAAGAATTCACTTGGGTTTGTGGTCAAAGAAAACTCAAACTTGCCTTCTCTGAGGAGGCGAAGCTTTGAGGAAAAACTCCAGGTGCATGAATTTGCAAGAGCTCATTTTTCGAAGTCTAAATACAGCTCAGAATATCAACAATTTATTGAGAACCTAAGTTGAAAGCTTCTTTTAATCTGAGTTGTTCCACGCATGCATTGCACGTATTTATTTAGCAGCTTTGGTCTAAACCTAGTTTTGTTGAACTATGAAGGCGAATCCTAAGGTTAAGCTACTTCTCTTAACCGACGGCCTTTTTCCATTTTCCATTGGAGGTATGCAAAAGCATAGCACAAAACTTCTTATGGAATTAAGTAAAAGTGAGGACATCGACTTAACTGTGGTTCACACAGTGCTTGGTGGTGCCGAGCCTGAGGTGAGCGATTTCTTCTCATCTGAGGTGCGAGAAAAGGTGAAATTCAAATACATTCCTTTTCCCAGCAGTCCAAAATTCTTGGGGCGCTATATTTTCAATTCATGGCGGTATTCCAAACGAATTTCAGAGTGGGTTGAGCATACAAACTGCGATTTCGACTATGTCCTAGGTCAAGGTTTTTCCTCATGGGCGATGCTCTTTCAAAAAGGTTTTTCTCAGAAGCCAATCCACAGCATTCATTTCCATGGTTTAGAGATGTTTCAGAAATCAGCTAATTTCAGCCAAGCGTTTCAGTTTGCCATGCTTAAACCCTTTGTGATAAAGATTCTTAGAAAGGCGAACTATTGCTTCTCTCTTGGGGGTAGTTTAACGAACATTCTGAAGGAAGAGGTTGGAATAGCTTCCGCCAAAGTAGTGGAGATTCCTAATGCCATTTCAAAAGAGTGGCTCGATTATGCGCCTTTACGAGATGCTGACACAAGTCGAGTTTTTCTATTTGTCGGAAGATATGAGCGGCGGAAAGGAATTGAAGAGCTCATGGAAGTGATTGACGGTCTGAAGATTCCTGAAAATGTGAAGTTTCAGTTTGTTGGTTCTATACCCGAATCTAAACGCAGTTCCAAAAAAGGAATTGAGTATCTGGGTTTGATTAAGGATGAAGAACAGTTAAAGAGTATTTATCAAGAAGCAGACGTCTTGTTATGTCCGAGTTGGTCGGAAGGTATGCCTACAGTAATTTTAGAGGCGATGGCACTTCATACTGCTGTGATTGCTACCAAGGTTGGAGCAGTTGAGGCTGTAGTTCATGACAATTGCGGAACAACCATTCAAGCCGGAGATCACAACGAATTGGCCCGAGCAATTGTAAATTTCGTCGACATGTCTGATGAGGAGCTTACTTTGCTGAAAGAAAATGGTCGAAAGCGTATAGAAAAGGGCTTCTCTTGGCCACATGTTTATAAGATCACGAAAGATCATATCATAAGTTCAGTATATCCCGGATGATAGAATTTGTGAAATATCAACAACGCAATTTATTCTTGTTCCTCTTATGGATGATTACGGGGTATATCAACATTAATCTCGGGGTTGTGGTCATTAGCTTGACAAGCCTTTTGCTATTCGTAAAGAGGTTTGAGATCGAGTTGCTATTGGGGCTATTCCTCATGCTCATTCTCAGCGATAATTATTATCTGCATTATCCTGGAATCGTCAAGCCTGTCTTGCTTTCACTACTCTTCTTGTATGTACTTTTTAATTCATCACTCCTACGTGATGGCTTCTTGGCCAGGTCATTCATCCCATTTTTCGTGTACACCATTGCGCTTTGGCCTTTGAGTGATTATTTGGCCATTTCGGTCCAGAAAAATTTAGCATATATCTTCTTGTACGTTGCGATCCCGCCACTCTTTGTGCACTTATTTAAAAATAATGGAAACCAAGTAATTAGGCATTTGATCTACTTTGTTTTGCTCATCCTCATTTTTAATTTGACTTATCGCATTATCCAACCAGAGCTAGCTCTCTCACATGGAGGTAGGTTACGTGGTTTTTTTGGAAATCCTAATGGGCTGGGGATGTTCTGTTTCTTTTCACTTATGTTGTTCGAATTGGCCCGACAGTATTTTCGAATATCGTTCAGTAAATCCATCAATTGGACATTTTATATTGTGTGTTTAGCGCTACTATTTCTTACAGCCTCCAGGGCTTCCATCTTCGCCTCCCTCATCTTTTATTCTGTTCTCTTCTTAGCGAGATTCTCCTTGATCTTGGCATTGACCTCTGTCTTGGTTTTTTCGCTTTCTTTTCAATTTTTAGTAGATCCTTTGCTGCAACTTCTTATTGATGCAGGTTTTGGTGAAATACTTCGCCTCACCACA
>CAXAIH010000021.1:0-14965 GCA_963968755.1 uncultured Flavobacteriales bacterium | reverse complement strand
GTCCTAAGATGATTGCCGGATAGTTACTCTGTTCAATCAGCGTTTCCTCCATATGTGTCTATTCCTTACCTTTAAAATCGAGGTTGAATACGCGCGAAATGTTGAATCCGAGTTTCATTCCTCCCTGAGTCCAATCATCTCTTGTATCTAGGAGGAAGTTGTTCTCTACAATGCCACTAGCATTGGTCACGGTAATGTGGAACACATGACCTCCTGTTTCAACTTCGAGACCGAGTCCTAGTGGATCTTGATAATTCACGCTCGCATGAGTACGACGATAGTCCGATGCGATGTAGGCATAGTCGGCTATGAGGGCAACGCGCTGTGTAAGTTTAAGCCTTGCCGCAACGCCAACAGCGAGAATGGAATGGCTGTCTTCTCCGCTATCGTCTTTAAAGCGAAGATTTTGATAAACGTGAGTTGGAATCAATTCCAAGGAAAATCGCTCCCCAAATTTTCGGGCAATAATCAGTTGATGGACATAATTAAATCTATTGCTCGCACTGGTGAAAAACTCATTGAGATCGCGCTTTGGGGTGAAGCCAAAATTGGCCAAAGCCACTAAACTTATTGGTGTTTTTTTGGCAGTTTGTGCGAGTATTCTGTACTTGATATTCGCGTCGATAAGTTCGTTTCTCTTGCTACGACCAAATCCAACTTGCAAATCGTTTGTGACTCCATAATCGAAGGAAATTCGAATATCATTTGAATTGTCGATGCCCCAAATGTTGTGAAAGCCACCTCCACTTGTAGCGCCCATATTCCCAAAACGGTGGGTAACGCGAAAGTCCAGACTCTTCTTTTTCACCATTTCAATAGTATGGAAGTTTACGGCCTTCATCGTCTTAAAGGTTGCGTAAACTCTACTGTCATCGGTTGATTCTACCTCATCTTCCAACATCGACATCAAGTCGTCCTGTGCAAAAGATTGAAGGGGAAGTACTAAAACGAGACAAATAGATAGGGCGTTGAGCAGTTGTTTCATTTTTTCCTGGGCTGAGGTTTAAAACTAAAATCACAGGTAACATCAATCACTTCTGCGATTTTGGAAAAAACAATTTTTGGAATCTCAATGTCGTGATCTTCAAGTTTTATCTGGAACTTGGTTTTCATCTGAATGCTTCCTTTTTTCACCACTAGCGTTCCTTTTATGGTTCTTTTTTGATCTACTCCATGAATGCTCAATACGCCAGTTGCACTTGTTGCATAGCTGCCATTTTTCGAGAGGTCAATTTTCTGATCTAGCTTTCCTTTGAACTTTCCATTCTTGAACTTCTCACTCTCCATGTAGTTCTCGTTGAAGTGCTCTTCCATCAATTCTTTTTCGAATTTGAAGCCTTTGATAGGAATTACAAATGCCAATTCTTGAGTTCCCTCATTGTACAAGGCGATGGATTTAGAATTTGTAGCCTCAATGTTTTCCAAAGGAGCCTCGGAGAAAAAATGAACTGTGCTTTCTGAACTCTTCCACATTTGAGCGAAGAGACTTGAACTCATTAGTATGAGACAAAAACTGAGAATAGTCCTTTTCATGTACTAGTTGTTTGGTGCGCCGGCATCAATCCAGCATTTTAATTGATCCTTTTCTTCATCCGTCATTCCGCCACGCGGAGGCATTGGGCTTAAGGCGTTTGGGTCTAATACGCGGTCTTCGAGACCTCGACTATCAATCGCAAATTCTACCTCGCCGAAATTCGTAAAATCACCTGGGCCACTACCTCCAGCTACATGACAAAGCGTACAATGAGAACTAAGAGTGTTTTTAATGTGCTTGCTGTATGTTATCGTGTCACAAAATTTTACCGCAGCTGTATCAGTCGTATCTGGTGTGGAGATGTCTATCACCTCTTTGGTGCAAGAGAATAAAACCAGATAAACACTGATGAGAAGAAAACCGACAAAAATTTTATTGATCATACTGAACATTTATGAATGTGTAAATGTATAGGATAAAAGGCTTGTGCCCAAACATTCGTTTGCTCATGAATCTTAAATTTGTAGCAGAAAATCTGAACATGGATCGATACGAACACCACGATTATTATTTGCTCGATGATTTGTTGACCGAAGAGCACAAGCTTATTCGCGATTCGGCAAGAGCTTGGTTAAAACAAGAAGTCTCACCAATTATTGAAGAGGCCTACGAAAAAGCTGAGTTCCCAAAACAAATAATTCCAGGCCTCGCCTCCATTGGTGCCTTTGGCCCTTATATCCCAGAGAAGTATGGCGGTCCTGGTTTGGATCAGATATCCTACGGAATCATAATGCAAGAATTGGAACGTGTTGACTCTGGTGTTCGTTCAACTTCCTCCGTGCAGTCTAGTTTGGTCATGTATCCTATTTGGAAGTACGGGAATGAAGAGCAGCGCATGCGGTTCTTGCCCAAATTGGCAAGCGGCGAGTTTATGGGAAGTTTTGGCTTGACGGAACCAGATCACGGTTCAAACCCGGGTGGCATGACCACCAACTTCAAGGATATGGGTGACCACTATCTCTTGAATGGAGCTAAAATGTGGATTTCAAATTCACCCTTTTGTGATGTTGCTGTTGTTTGGGCGAAAGATGAATCCGGTCGTATCCACGGCCTCATCGTAGAACGTGGAATGGAAGGTTTCAGCACTCCAGAGACGCATGGAAAGTGGTCATTGCGGGCTTCAGCAACCGGAGAGCTTGTATTCGACAACGTGAAAGTTCCTAAAGAAAACCTTCTTCCTGGGAAGAGCGGATTGGGAGCACCTCTTGGCTGTTTGGATTCTGCTCGATATGGAATTGCTTGGGGTACCATTGGAACTGCCTTAGACTGCTATGATTCGGCCTTGCGTTATTCAAAAGAGCGCATTCAATTTGGTAAGCCCATCGGTGGTTTTCAGCTTATTCAAAAGAAGCTTGCCGAAATGATTACGGAAATCACCAAGGCACAGATGCTGACGTGGCGACTTGGAGTTTTGCGTGAAGAAGGTAGAGCTACTTCAGCTCAGATTTCGATGGCAAAAAGAAACAATGTGGATATGGCGTTGAAGATTGCCAGAGAAGCGCGACAAATTCACGGAGGTATGGGGATTACCAATGAATATTCCATCATGCGTCATATGATGAACCTAGAATCCGTGATTACCTATGAGGGTACGCACGACATCCATCTTTTAATCACTGGAAAGGATATCACCGGATTAGCAGCATTCGAATGATGAGAATTATAAGCTTCATTCTAAGTTTATCGCTCTTGGGCTGCTCCCTTCCTAAAAAAGAAGAAGCCAAGGCCTATGCGTTTTATGTTGATCTGGATGCGCAGATTCAGCAACTAGAGGCTTCTGATTACCGATTTGTGAAGTATGCAGAACGGGCAAATTTGATCGACACGGTTGAGCTATCGCCCGACTGGGCAGAGGAATTTGGCTTGTTTAAAAAAGCGGACATTAATACCGCGCGCTCGTTAAATATGTATGATTTAGAAACCAGCAACTGGGGAAGTAAAAAGACCTACAGATTGACGGCCAAGGAGGAGTTGAATGGCACTCAGTGGGTAGAACACGAATATGAAGGAGACGTATTCACACGTCTTGAATACTTGTATAGCGAAAAAGATGTTCTGAGAAAGCTCTATGCTCGACTGAGGTATCGACCAAACATTGGATTGTACCAGGAAGTTCGCACGGAACTTCAAGGTTCGGGCATCCAAAAGACTACGGTCTCGCTTAAGTTTGTGCGCCCATAGGGCCGGCGGCAGAAACAACTTTTAGGCTGTTGATGTCGCGATCGAACATATAGATTCCAGATTTATCTTCCCCAACCAATTTGATTCGATCAAGAGCGGTTCTCGCCAAGGCCTCTTCCTCAAGTTGTTCGGCAACGTACCACTGAAGAAAGTTGTGCGTGGTATAATCCTTTTCTTCAAGACACATAAAAACCAACTTGTTGATGGATTCTGTTACGCGCACTTCGTGCTCCAAGAGGGATTCGAAACATGCGGTGAGTGATTTGAACTTGGTTTCTGGTTGCTGAATGGCAGGAATGATTGCAGTGCCTGCGCGTTCGTTTAAGTAGTGCACGAGCTTAAGCATATGCTGGCGCTCTTCATCTGAATGGCCGTAGAAAAAATCGGCGCTTCCACTGTATCCTTGAACTTCTGCCCAGCTAGCCATGGCTAAATAGAAATGAGAAGATTCGCCTTCTAATAACACTTGGTGGTTTAAGGCATCTTCAATTTTTTGCTTCAACATACTTCTACGGTCTTGATTACACTAAATTAGCTCCAAAAGTAGATAATAAACAACGAAAGTCTTTTTTGGGTTCATGCAAAGCCCTAATTTAGAATCGTTCCAAATGAGTGAATTTCACTCAGCCAAGAACTAAATGGCCAAACATCGAAAAGCGAACCTCGGGAATATGATTCTGGAGGTTTTTAGAGAACATTCCCACGACAGCTTAAACTATAAACAGATTAGCAGTCGATTAAGAATTTCAAATAAGTCATCTCGAAAGTTAGTAGCCCAAAGCCTCGACAAGCTTGTGAAAAATGGGAAGTTGATTGAGGAGGAGCGAGGAAAATATCGCCTTGCGCATAAGTCGAGAAACCTAAACGGGATTATCGATTTCGTGAGATCCGGTGCAGCTTATGTGCGCATCTCAGGATTGTCAGAAGATATTTTCATTCCGGCCACAGATGTTGGCCTTGCACTGCAAGGAGATGAGGTGAGCGTAGCCCTTAAGAGGGCTAAGGCGAGAAAGTTAAAAGGCCGTGTTCTTGAAGTGAGTAAACGAGCGGTTCATCATATTACCGGAACGCTCGAGGTATTCGCCAAATTCGCCTTCCTTAAACCCGACAGCCCAAAGTATCAGGGCGACTTCTTTGTTCCACTCAACAAAATCACAAATGCCAAGGATGGCGAGAAAGTGGTTGGGGAATTTAAAGACTGGCCAGAGGATGCCGACAGTCCTATTGCCTACGTAGTTGATGTGATCGGTGCACCTGGTGAATTGGAATCCGAAATGTTGAGCGCACTAGCTGGAGCTGGATTCCCGTTGAGATTTCCTTCTCACGTATTGCAAGAGGCAGACAAGATTCGAAACGAAGCGACCAACGATTGGATCGATCGGGAGGATTTCCGCCAGGTAACGACCTTTACCATCGACCCCGTTGACGCGAAGGATTTTGACGATGCGCTTTCCTTCAAGCGTTTGGAAGATGGTGCTATCGAGGTGGGAGTTCACATTGCCGATGTCACACATTATATGCCTGAGGGAGGACTTCTCGACGAAGAAGCCCAGAAAAGAGCTACCTCCGTTTACCTCGTAGATAGAGTTGTTCCCATGTTGCCGGAAGTTTTGTCGAATGAATTGTGCTCCCTTCGACCACATGAAGAGAAGGCCTGTTTTTCCTGTATTTTTAAAATGCGCGGTTCAAAGGTTCTCGATTATAGAATTGCTCGAACCGTAATCCTATCTGATCATCGATTTGCCTACGAGGATGTTCAAACCATTCTTGAAGGTGCTGACGGTAAATACAAAGAGGAGCTTCTTGAGCTAAATGCAATCGCCAAAATAGTACGAAAAGAACGACTTGCTGCGGGAGCGCTTGCCTTCAACAGAACAGAGGTTCGCTTTGAGTGCGACGAACAAAAGAAACCGATTGGAATACTCCTCAAAGTTCAAAAAGACGCGCACAAAATGATTGAGGAGTTTATGCTTCTCGCGAATAAGACCATTGCGACCTTCATTGGAAATTCGCGGAAAGGGGAACCGAAAGTCTTCCCGTATCGAGTGCATGACCAACCCGATTTCGATAAGCTCACCGACTTTTTTAAATTCATTTCAAAGTTTGGATATCAAGTTCGATTGAAAGGAACCAAAGATTTACCCCGGGCGCTAAACGACCTTCTTGTTCAGGTCAAGGGAAAGCCTGAAGAGGATGTGATTTCCATGATGGCCATCCGGTCGATGGCGAAAGCTGTTTATACCACATATAATATTGGGCACTTTGGATTGAGCTTTCCTTACTACGTTCATTTTACCTCACCTATCCGCAGATATCCTGATGTTCTTGTACACCGCCTTCTGGGGCGCTACCTCAAGAAGCAACCAGCAGGAATAACACCTGATGCTCTTGAGGAACTTTGTGAGCATTCTTCAGAGCGCGAGCGAAAAGCGGCAGAAGCAGAGCGTGCCTCAACCAAATATTTCCAAGTCCTATTCGTGCAAGATTCGGTCGGACAAGAGTTTGAGGGAGTTGTTTCCGGCGTTACTGAATGGGGAATGTTTGTTGAAATGGTTGAGAACAAGTGCGAAGGTTTGATCCGCTTAAGACAACTTCAGGGCGATTACTTTTTCTTCGATGAAAAGGATTTTTGCATTCGTGGCCAAAATACCGGACAGGAGTTCCATCTTGGGCAGAAGGTGCAGGTGCGCTTAGATTCGGCGGATTTGTTAAGCAAACAAATTGACCTTTCCTATATAGGGGCCAGCGTTAGCATCGACCAGAAAGAAAAGGTCTAACTTTCGCCCTTCAAATGGCCAAAAAAGTACTCATTGTAGAAAACGATCCGATCAATATGTTGATCGCTCGTAAATTCCTTGAAGCTCGATTTGAGGTGTAATGTACCTTCAATGGTGAACAGGCTTTGGAGCTTGCGCAAGAGAGCACCTACGATGTTATTCTTTTATGGACATCAACCTTGGAGAGGATACCTTAGATGGGATTCAAACCATGAATAAGATTCGCGAAATGCCGGATCGACAAAGCATGAAAATCTTTGCCATTACCTATGCCATGCCCGATGATAAGGACCGCTTTTTGAACTTGGGTTTCGATCAGTACTTCTCTAAACCTTAAGACAAGAATCGACTGATCAGCGCAATCGAAGAGCAGTATACTTACTCTGACTTCAATTCTTTCTTATAAAAATCTAAGGCGCGCAATCGAGCCTGCTTGTGGTCTACAATAGGTTTTGGGTAATCGAAGCTGTCGAATTCTGGAATCCATTTTCGGATGTACTTGCACTCCGGGTCAAATTTTTTGGCCTGTGAATCTGGATTGAAGACCCTGAAATAGGGTGCCGCATCACAACCGCAGCCAGCAGCCCATTGCCAACCTCCATTGTTAGAGGCTAATTCAAAATCAATCAGTTTCCGCGCGAAGTAGGCCTCACCCAAGCGCCAATCGACCAAAAGATCCTTGACCAAAAAACTCGCCGTGATCATGCGCACGCGGTTGTGCATGAAACCCGTTTCGTTGAGCTCCCGCATTCCTGCATCCACAATTGGAAACCCCGTTTTTCCCACACACCAGGCCTCGAAGTGTTCCATATTATTTAGCCACTCCAAGCGATCATATTGAGGTCGAAATGAGCCGCCAATGACATGGGGAAAGTTTGTGAGAATCATCTGGTAGAATTCTCGCCAAATCAACTCATTCCAGTACTTCTCGTTGCTAGCAATGGCCTTTTTGAGCAAGGCTCGGGTGCTGATGGTGCCAAAGCGTAGATGTACACTCAGTCGACTTGTTCCGGCCACAGAAGGAATATCCCGGGTCTCGTGATATGATTTTAGAATTTCGTTGGAAACGGAGGATTTGGGGAAATAGCTTTCGTTTTTCACGAAGCCTAAATCTTCGTGGCTTGGTAGAGATAATTCTGGTGACGAAATGAAATTCTTTTTTAGTTCATCATCCAGCGTATGGCCTTCAAGCATCGAGCTTTCAAAGGCCTTTTTCCACTTGTTCATGTACGGGGTGAAAACCGTGTATGGCGTGCCATCGTCCTTCAAAACTTCATCGCCTTCAAAAATCACATGATCTTTAAATTGTTTGAAGTCGAGCTTATGCTTCCTGAGAAGAGACTTGATTTTTTCATCACGATTAAGTGCATAAGGCTCGTAATCTCGATTGGCGTAGACGCCTTGAGTGTTTCCTTCATGGATGATGTTCTCCCAAACTTCCACTGGCCGGCCGAACTCGACGCGCAAGTCAGATCCTAATTTTTGAAGCTCCTCTTTGAGTCGTCTGATTTGAGCGTGGATGAAACTTAGCCTCCGATCATCTCTGTCCTCAAGTTTTTCGAGGATGTTCTTATCGAAAATGAAGAGGCACTGTACCGAATCACTTTCGCTTAATGCTTGCCATAAACCGAGGTTGTCTTCGAGACGCAAGTCGCGTCGAAACCAGAAATAAACCATGGGTATGTATCAGGAAGGAGAAGGAGCTTGTATGTGCGAGAAGAACTCGGAACGCACATCGTCTTCCTTGAAGCGGCCTCCGTATGAGCTCGTCACTGTAGAAGAAGAAGTGTCTTGAACACCTCGCGAAGAAACACATAAGTGGACTGCATCGATTACAACTGCAACGTCATCCGTTTCGAGCAACTTCTTCAACTCTTCGGCGATTTGGACGGTGAGACGTTCTTGAACCTGAGGCCTCTTAGAAAAGTAGTTCACCAAACGATTGATTTTACTTAAACCAATTACTTTTCCGCTGGAGATGTAAGCCACGTGTGCTTTTCCGATGATTGGTACGAAATGATGTTCGCAATTGCTGTAGAAGGAAATATTCTTCTCAACCAACATTTGGTCGTAGTGGTAGGCATTATCAAAGAGGGCCATCTTGGGCTTGTTCTCTGGGTTAAGACCCTGAAAAATCTCTTTGACGTACATCTTAGCAACCCGTTTTGGAGTTCCCATCAAACTGTCGTCGGTGAGATCTAGACCCATAATATCCATAATGGACCGGAAGTGATCTTCAATCTCAAGCATTTTCTGATCGTCGGTCAAGTCAAAAGCTCCTTCGCGCATTGGAGTTTCAATACGGGCAGTTCCTATGTGCTCGTCGCCCATAGTTGAGATGTTTTCTTCCCACTCAGACGTTTCCGTCGTACTCGACAAAGTTCCGTTCAGTTTCATACAATCTGATTTTTAGGTCGAGCTTGGCGTCAAGCTTCTTCCTGATTAAATTCCACGACATGACACAAATGTTTTCCGCCGTTGGAATGATGTTTTTCATTTCTTCAACATCCAAGTTGAGGTTCTTGTGGTCAAACTTTAAGCAGACCTCGTCATGCATGATTTTCTTCAAAGCCTTCATGTCGACCACATAGCCCGTATCGGGATTGATTTCGCCAGTGACCTCGGCAATGATGACGTAGTTGTGCCCGTGCCAATTCGGGTTGTTGCACTTTCCAAAAGTGGCTTCGTTTTGCTCGTCGGACCAATTTGGGTTGAACAGACGGTGGGCGGCATTGAAGGTTTCCCTTCTGAAGACCTTAACTCTCATATTTTGTCGTGTAAGCTTGATAATACATCCTTATATAAGAGACGAAACCAATAGGTGAATATTTCCGGATTGAGATCTACTTCCTTGGAGAGTTCTTCAGCAGACACATATTTCCACTCAAACACTTCTTCTGGGTTTGGTCGAGGACCTTTGTCGCTGGAACCAATGAATACATGATCTAGTTCATGTTCTATGAGGCCGTTTTCAAAATCTGCTTTATACACGATGTGGCTGTGGTGCTCAAGATCAGCTTTCATTCCCATCTCTTCAAAGAGGCGGCGATGTGCAGCATCTAAAGTTGTTTCTCCTGGCTGTGGATGGCTGCAGCAGGTATTGCTCCAAAGTCCAGCCGAATGGTATTTGTCTAGTGCTCTTCGATGAATGAGCATTTCACCTTTGGTGTTAAAGATGAACACACTAAAAGCGCGGTGTAGTTTACCTTCTCTGTGGGCTTGGAGCTTTTCCATTTGACCAAGCTCACGATCGTCGGAATCAACCAGTATTACTGTATTCATTACAGAAGATTCAAGCTGTGACGTAAGTACGATTGAAAGAGCAAAGTGATTTTGCGGTTATTTGGAATCCGCACACGCTCAGATTGAATTCTGAAGGGATCCATATCCTGAATTTTCCGGAAAAGAGAAGTGTAGTAGACATAAGCAACGTACACGCCGAATCGCGAACTTCTTGGTAGCTTTTTGATTCCTTCTAGTCCGTGGTTAAAATCTTTACGTATGTCTTTTTCTATTTCAAGTTTCTCTTCTTTGGAGAATTGTTTTAGGTTCACCCCAGGGAAGTAAGTTCTTCCCAACTCTTCGTAATCCGCTTTTACGTCTCGCAAGAAATTTATTTTCTGAAAGGCGGATCCCAAAGACATTGCTTGGTCTTTTAAGTTCTCGTACATCTTCTCGTCCCCTTCTACAAATACCTTCAAGCACATAAGGCCAACTACTTCGGCGGACCCAACAATATATTCTTTGTATTCAGTTTCTGTGTAACTCGTTTCTTCTAGATCCATCTCCATACTCTTGAGAAAGGTATCGATGAGGTGGTAATCGATGTCGTAATCGCGAACTACTTTTTGAAAGCTGTTCAAGATTGGGTTGAGGCTAATCCCATCTTCCAATGCTTGATCGGTATCGATGCGGAATTTCACCATCAACCTTTTCTTGTTGAAGCCGTGGAAAGAATCGACAATTTCATCCGCGAAACGAACAAAGCCGTAGATACCGTAGATGGCAGATTGAACTTCTTTACCTAACAAGCGTGTGCCAAGGGAGAATGATGTACTGTATTTGTTGGTGACCTTCTTGCTAAGGTCAAATGAAACTTCATCGAATAGAGCTTTCATAGAGCAAGTTGTTTGGTGAATTCCGTGGCAACTATTTCTCCAGAAATAATGGATGGTGGAACCCCTGGTCCTGGAACAGTTAGCTGACCTGTATAGTACAGGTTTTTGACCTTTTTGTTTCGGATACTAGGCTTAAAAATGGCCGTCTGATTTAAGGTGTTGGCCAAGCCGTAAGCATTCCCTCTGAATGCGCGGTAGTCAGCTTTAAAATCAGAAATAGCATAAGAGCGTTTGTAAATTATTTTGGATCTGATTTCTTGACCTGTGAGTTTTTCTAACCTGTCCATCACCAAATCAAAATAGCGTTCTCGAATGCTGTCGCTGTCGTGTAAGCCAGGTGCTATGGGGATCAACAGGAACAAATTTTCCTTTCCTTTAGGCGCAACTGATGGGTCTGTTTTGGATGGAGCGCACACATAGAAGAGCGGATTTGTTGGCCATTTAGGATCAGAGTAAATCTCGTCTGAATGCAGGTCGAAATCAGCGTCGAACATGAGGTTGTGGTGCTGAAGTCCATCAATTTTTTTGTCAACTCCAAGATAGAAGAGTAAGGAAGAAGGAGCCATTTTTTTCTTATCCCAGTAGCGAGAAGAGTAATTTCTACTCTGAGGGTTTAAGAGATCCTGCTCCATGGAGTGATAATCTCCTGCACCAACTACACCATCGAATTTCTGGTGGTTTCCATTGATGACAAGTCCTGTGGTGATTTTACCCTCAACTTTAATTTCTTGAACATCTGAGCCCGTTTCGAAGTGAACTCCAAGATCAACGGCCAGAGAATGCATACCACGAATTATTTCGTGCATACCACCCAATGGGTACCAAGTTCCCAAGGAAATGTCCGCGTAGTTCATCAGGGTATAAAGTGCTGGAATGTTGGCTGGTGCAGCTCCAAGAAAGAGAACCGGAAATTCAAGAAGCTGAATCAATCGAGTGTTCTTGAAGTACTTCCTCACATGTGATGAAACAGATTGAAACAAATCCATTTTGAACATAGAAGTGAGAATTCGCATATCCATAAACTCACCTAGCCTAAGGGCTGGCTTACGAACTAAGTCGTTCATCCCCACCTTGTATTTGTAAGCGGCCTCCTCAAGAAAACGCTCTAATTGAGGGCCAGAACCTGGTTCAATTTGTTCGAAGAGCGCTTTCATTTTGTCCAAATCTACTGGGACATCAATAAAATCATCTTCATCGAAATAAACTCTGTAACTCGGGTCGAGCCGTTCTAATGTGTAGTAGTCCTCAACTGTTTTTCCGAAAGCTTTGAAGTGGTTTTCGAAAACCTCTGGCATCCAATACCAGCTAGGCCCCATATCGAAAACAAATCCGTCTTGTTCAAACTGCCGTGCGCGTCCACCAATCTGGTCATTCTTTTCGAAGATGGACACATCATAGCCATTTTTAGCTAGGTGACTCGCAGCCGAAAGACCAGCTATCCCAGAACCAATTACAGCAACTTTTTTAGTCATCTTGACGTGGATCGAAATCTTTTAGGTCTTCCATCAATTTTTGACGGGCTGAAAAGATGCGACTTTTTACTGTTCCGATAGGAAGATCCATATCGTCGGCAATTTCCTTGTACTTGAAACCTTTAAAGTGCATCAAGAAAGGATTGCGTAAATCTTCGTTTAAGGCATTGATAGCGCGTTGCATCTCCTTCATATTCGTATCGGCCTGAGGATCTTGATGACCTGTATTGTCAGCCGAATTAATAAGGTACAACTCTTGGCTCTGATCTACAATGGTGTTTGATCTCACTTTGCGCCGGTAGTTGTTGATGAATGTATTCTTCATAATGGTATATAGCCACGCTTTCAAATTTGTTTGTTCCAGAAAACGGTGACGATTGCGAATGGCTTTCAAGAAAGTCTCTTGCAATAAGTCTTGAGCGTCTTCATGGTTTTTGGTAAGGCTCAAGGCGAAATACTCAAGTGTTTGTCGAAAACTGAGCATTTGTGTGTTGAATTCGATTGTTGACATTTTCTTTTTTGTTTAAGGATTTACCCGATTGTGTCAACAAACATAGAGCTATTTTCTGTTATGTTTAAGTTTTAACCTAAAAAATTACACAAAATTGAGATGAAAGCATATTGATGGAAATTTTTATGTTGGCTTAGATATTTATAAAACATTGAAAACCAATGATTAATTAGGTCAGACTTGGCTGGCTCAGAATTTTATGTTTAATTATTAAATGAAATATTATAACAAAATGCTCAAGGTTTTGGGGCTGTATTGAAGACTCTCTAAGCTTTCAGTCGTGAACAGAATGGTAGACACCCTGTTAAGATTTGAGGAAATGAAAATTTTTATTATGATCATCATTGGAATTTTAATGGCCTTCGCGGGAACTCAGGCCTGGACCTATTTTAGTACTGAGAATACAGAGCAACAGGCTTATCGAGTTGTAGAGCAATACGATCACATTGAGATTCGGGAGTATCCTTCGGCTACTTTGGCTTCCGTGTCGAAACCTGGCAATATGCAAGAAATGACGGGCGATGGATTTAGAACTTTAGCAGGATACATCTTTGGAGGGAACGAAGAGAAAAAGAGCATTCCGATGACAGCCCCGGTTCGGATGATAGAAGGGGAGGACTCCACTACGATGAGTTTTGTTATGCCATCTAAAGAAGCGAAGGAAGGATTGCCTCAACCCAATTCGACTAGAATTACCATGGAGCAAACGGAAACTGTTTATGCAGCCACCTTACGTTTTGGCGGCTTCATGCGTTCTGCCGATTTGAAGTCAAAGAAAGCCGAACTCCTGAGCTGGCTCGACAAGAAAGGAATCAACTACCACCTCCCGATAGAGTACCTATCGTACAATCCGCCCTATCAAACTGTGGGAAGAAGGAATGAGATTTATGTGAGGATCGATTACTAAGCGCTTGCCTGATAAATAGCTGAAAATGAAAGATAAAAGATAAAAGGAGGGGAAGGGCAGCATAATCAAGATGCTTCCACAGGTTGGATAGGCGAAGAGGGGCGATCGGAGCATCCATGAGATTTAGTTTCAACGACCTAAACTAACGAAATCAGGCGTTCACTCTGCTTTCAGGAAAATGAACGTCAAAAAAAATACGCCAAGCGAATTGGCTCCTTCGCGCGAACCGCACAAAGAGGCAGCTCAGTTTAAGGCACGTGCGCAGTGAAGGTGAAGCGCGCATCAGACAGAGTTCCCGATGTGTTGTAGGTGAACACAAGAAGATCCCCGCCCAAACTTCCAAGTTGAACAAATCCAATAGATCCGGCTAAAGTGGCAATTGCAATGTCCTGGTTGATGTTGAAACTAACACCAGAAATGGTGATTTCATAACGCCCGGTGGAAGGGTGATTGACCGTAAAATTTCCTGTGCCGTTCAAAACTACCCCAGTCCAATCCACTTGGCCAATTGCGATGGGAAGCAAGTTGTAAGAACCCGTACTATCTGAATGCATTTCACCGTGTGCATGGATGTCTTGCGAAACACCTAAGTCGCCATTTATGCGGGCAGAATCGGCATTAAAATCACCATAAATCAGCGGTGTAGCGCTACTGGTATTTTCAATGAACAGCAAATTGCTTGCGGTGTTGTTTCGTCCCGCTTGGGCCCCGAGGTATACATTTCCAGAGCCAGCCCCACTTGCTCCTGAGTAATAACCAACGGAAGTGTTATTGCTTCCAGAATTGTTGGTCATAGACTTCCGTCCAATCGCCACATTGAAACTGCCCGAAGTATTGTTTCGCAGAGAAGACTCTCCAATGTTCACGTTGCTACTTCCACTGCTAAAGCGGAAGGCTCCACTACCAATAGAAACATTGTTACTGAAGTTTGTAGCTGTTTCGGCATTATCTGCACCCAAGACCACGTTGTTCGATCCGGAGGTTAATGAGCGTAATGTCGATGCGCCCCCAATGGCGGTTGTCCAATTCACACCCCTCATCTTCGCCCCCGCTCTCATTCCAATAATCGTATTGTTCGAACCAAATGAACCAGTAGCTCCCACGCTGTCCCCAATCAATATGTTGTCATTTGTATTCAGAACTCGCAGTCGTGGACCGTCAAAAATGAATTCATCATCAATGTTGAGGACATTATTGATTTGCACCGAATCGTTCCACGGACTGCTGTTGTTGAATAAGCCAAGATCCACATAGCTCAACAATCCACCTTCATTGATTTCCAAGGAATCACCAAGCAATTGCATTGTGCTGATTTTCTCGTTGGTGCTGTCCAAGTCTAGGTCTGAAGATATGTGACTGTTGATGTTCGTGGTGTTCGTACCAATGTTTGTTGCATTGGTCGTAATGTTTCCAGCGTTGGTTGTTATTCCGGAAGCATTCGTTGATACTCCGCTTGTGTTGGTAG
>CAXAIH010000020.1:0-15236 GCA_963968755.1 uncultured Flavobacteriales bacterium | reverse complement strand
AAACTGTTTGGCAAGATCGATGCTCTTGCAGCTCAAGTCAATGCCTTTTACCTTATATCCACGCTTATTCAAATAGATCGAGTGCCGTCCTCTGCCACATCCCAAGTCGAGAATGCAAGCCTCTTTCGAGATCTTAATTTTGCTAATCAAGTTAGAAGTGAAGTTCATGGCTTCCGTCAGGTCATGCTTAGAATAAAGCATGTGGTAGTATGGCGTATCAAACCATTCTTCGAACCATTCAACTTCCGTGGACATAAGTCAAATGTATGTCACAAAAAAAAGCCGTCCAATGAATACTTCAGAAGACGGCTTTCTTAATAGTCTTGTTGATGCTATTTCACTACTGTCATCTCATCGATGAGGTGTGATGCTCCAGCGTACTTGTCAATGATGAACAGTGTATATCGAATATCCACTGAAATCGTTCGTTGAAGGTTTGGTTCAAAGGCAACATCACCTGACATTGCTTCCCAGTTACCATCGAAAGCAGTACCAATAAGGTGACCTTGGGCATTGATTACTGGACTTCCAGAATTTCCTCCTGTGATGTCGTTGTTCGACAAGAAGCAAACTTTCAATTCGCCGTCGCTTCCATACTGACCAAAGTCTTTCGCCTTGATTAAGTTTATGAGTTTTTCAGGTACGTCGAACTCAAGGTCGCCAGGAGTGTACTTCTCCAAGATCCCTTGTGCGGTGGTGAAGTAGTTGTAGGTAGTTGCATCTTTTGGTTGATACCCACTTACAGTTCCATAGGTCAAACGCAAGGTTGAATTGGCATCTGGATAATACGCTTTGTCTGGGTTCATTTCACGCAAGGCACGAATGAACAAGCGCTCAGCAGTATTTATTTTAGTTCCAGCTGCAGAACGCGCAGGGTAGGTGTTGCCCATATAGTCATCGAAGAAAACGCTGTAGAGCGTATAAGCTGGGTCCTTTTTTAAGGTCTTCGCACTCGGAGACTCCAAAAAAGCATTCAATTTTTCTTCTGTTGCGAATACAGACTTAGCAAAAAGCTTTTCAGAAATTTTGCTGTAATCTTCCTTTCCTTTTTCAATCAATGTTTTGAATTCCACAGGAAGTTGCTCCAAAGGCACCTCAGAGTAGATCATTTCGAACACATCTTTCATGATGTTGCGATCTACTTCTTGGTTGTAATTTTTGAAATGTCCTTCTGCTTGAGCTTTCATCTTCGCTGCCATTGCAGAAACTTCGTCGTCAGTTACTTCCTCTGCTGAAAGCGCTTTATATAAGCCTTGAGCTCCGCCTGCCAATCCAAGCATTTCAATGCCAAAGAATCCTTCAACAAATAAGTCACGTTTCTTTTGTGTGCTCAGCAAGGCACCATAGCCTTCTTTGTACATGTCAAGAACGCCACCGTAAAGTTCAGTGCGTTTTGGGTCCTTCTTAACCCAAGAGGTAAACTCTGCTTCAGTGGAAGCTTTCTGCCCCTTTACGTCTAAAGCACGAAGCGCTTTGCTCATTCCAATGAAGTTCTTCCAGTAGTTGCTTACGCCAGCGTGCTTACTTGCATACTGAATACGAACAGCTTCGTCCTTGTTCATTCCTTCTTCGAAACGATCCAATTTCATGCGACGCGCCGTGATGCGTGTAGGATACTCTTTGTCAATTTTGTGTTCAATTCCGTAGCTCGATAGGTAGCGCTCTGTTGAGCCAGGGAATCCAAAGATCATGGCATAATCACCACTCTTAACTCCTTTGATGTTTACCGGAAGGTGATGCTTTGGCTTCAACGGAACATTGTCCACTGAATACTCAGCTGGATTGTTGTCTTTATCGGCATAGATTCGGAACAAAGTGAAGTCGCCGGTATGGCGTGGCCACATCCAGTTGTCGGTATCACCTCCAAATTTTCCAACTGATGAAGGTGGAGCACCTACAAATCGGATGTCCTTGTATACTTTGTAGATGAACATGTAGTACTCACTTCCTTTATAGAAGCTCTTTACAACAGCTTCCATACTTCCTTCTGTATTCGCTTTTTTCAAGCTGTCTACTCTTGGACGGATAATCTTGTTGCGCTCTTCTTGACCCATTTCCGGATCAACTCCTTCGAGAACTATCGCGCTTACATCTTGCATTCTGTCAAGAATCGAGACATTAAAGCCTGCTGGAATCTCATCGGAATGCTTCATTGCCCAAAAACCATCTTTAAGGTAGTTGTGGTCAACAGTTGAGTTCTTCTGAATGACTCCGTATCCACAGTGATGATTGGTTAGGAAGAGTCCTTCTTTAGAAATTATTTCTCCCGTACAGAAATTTCTTCCTGGATTACCTAGGCCTAAAATGGCATCCTTAAGAGATGAGTTGTTTACATCATAGATCTCTTCTGGTGTTAGTTTGAGACCTTTCGCTTGCATATCGGTGTAGTTCAACCGCTTCACAAACATTGGTAGCCACATTCCTTCGTCAGATCGACCTTCTGGTGCAATCATCGCAATGGCTAACATTATCAATACAATACGCTTCATGAATCTAATTTTTTGAGTGGCGGCAAACTTAAAAAGAATGAATTGGGAGGGAGGAAAAAAGTTAATATTGGTTCTCAGGCCGGACAAAAGGTAGTTGGTGTATGACTATTGATCCAGAGGAAATAAAGTATAAGTAAGGGAAGGGGCAATTGGTCTTTGAGTTTTTTGGAGAATTATCCGCTGAGCGTGTCCCTTTCGTTTTCGAACGCATCAAAAAGAACTTAGCTGCTGAAGAGCATGTGCTAAACAAGATTCGGCGCATCGCCAAAATTAGTTTGGAGATTCTTTAGAACACAGTGCATTATCAGGCTCGACATCAGATACCCGAGGCCAACCTCAAGTCTCTGCTTCTGATTTACTCGAACGAAGGTCAATTCTTCATCATTAGCGGCAACAGCATCGAGAAGGCTAATCCTCTGAAACTTCTTGGAAGACCCAGTAAAGAAAATCGACTGAAAGCCTCTGAACTGGAAGAAGAATATCTACAAATTTTAGACAAGGAAGGACTCAGGCCAGATGTTGCTGGATTGGGAATCATTGAAATCATGCGCAAATCGCAGAACAAATTTCGTTACGAGTTTTTCGATGTTCATGAAGACACTAGCTTCTTTTTGCTCAAGTGCTTGGTAGGTAAAGACAAGGGTAAGGAGAGCCTCGATATTATTCCAACAGCAGAAACGCCTATGGTGCATTTGAATGCTCCAAAAGGTATCCTGAAATTGTCGGGTCGTTCTATTCCTCTTAACGCGATTTCCTTCTATCGCCCTATTCTTGAATGGTTCGACGATTACAGTACTGAAGCCCAAGAACGCACCGAAATCACTGTGAAATTGGAGTATCTCAACACCAGCTCCTCGAAATGTCTCGTGGAGTTGTTGAAGAAGGCAGAACAATTGGTAGATAAATCTCGTTCTATAAAGGTAAAGTGGTACTATGAAATTGGGGACGACGACATGCAGGAAGTCGGGGAAGATTATGCATTCATAGTTAGTCCACCGTTTGAGTTCGTAGAAGTACAACAGATTTGACATCAGCAACCTACTATCGAGTTTTGGGTTTGAGCCCCGGGGCAAGAAAGCCAAAGATTAAGCAGGCTTTTCGTCAGTTGGCTCTTAAGTATCACCCCGATGTAAATTCGGATCCAGACGCTGCAGAAAAGTTCTTGGATATTGTAGAGGCCTATCAAGTTTTATATGAAGGCAAGTCGGCATATAGGCCGAGTTATGAAGCGAAAAGCTTTTCCGAAGATGAAAGGCTTAGAAGGGCTAGAGAGGTTGCACGTCAAGTAAACAGAGAGCGAACCGCCATTGAAAAGGCTTTTTATGAGCGGGTGAAAACAGGTTATTTGATGAAGTACGCCCACCTAGTTTCGTTCCTCTTTATTCTGCTTTCCATCCTTACTAGTCTAAACTATTTTCTTCCTTATAAAGAAAGTGCGTCCTTTATCAGAAGCAAGGATATGCACTACTTCTACCACCTCGATGAAGATCGTGCTTTCGTGACTGTGTGCAATCATGCCTATCGCGTGCCTTTGTCCGCTTTTTTTGAGGCAAAAAGAGGCGATTCGGTAACGGTAGAAGTATCGGCCATCTTCAATGATGTGATGAATGTGCGCTTTGAGGCGGGAGGAGTGAATTATGTTTTGCAACCTCACGAGTCTCTTTATACCTATTTCCCGCTGGTGCCGCTCATGATGCTGATTCCATTTCTGAATCTCATCTTCATGAAGCCAAATGTTCGGTTTTACTTGGTGTTTTTCACCACGGTCTTCTTGGGTACAGCCTTGCTGTTTTACGTTTTCTTAGACAGCGGACGAGCCATTCGAATATTGGAGGGATTCGCGTGCTAGTTTAGTTTTTCGTGCATCGCGATGGTTCCAGCAATGGTTGTCATTATGGTGAAGAACGAAGCCATTATGCTGGCCACAATTGGGATCAATAGCAGGAGTGCAAATGGAAGCCCATTTCCAACGGCAAGTCCTTTGTGCTTTCGCATGAAGGATACACTTTCTGAAATGGAAAGCTGTCGCCTTTCTTGATAGTAATCCAAGAACGAGAATCCATAAAAGTAGGAGGAGAGTAAGAGGAGGGCGAATGGAACCAGTAGGCCTACAAAAGGAACAAAGCCAAGAACCAAGAGTAAGATCATAAGGCCAAACTGAATAAAGGTGTTACGCAGGGCAAGCAAAATTCCACGCAGGCTTTCTTTTAGAAAGTTGCCCAGCTTAAAAGGGTATTTCTCGCCGCTCAAAATCTTTTCCGTTTGTTCACTCAACAAGGCAAGTGCGGGCGACATAAGAATAAGAATGATGTTTCCACTTAAGAAGGCAAAGAGGATGAAGTACAAGATTTTAAAGACAAACCACAGGACCCAATACAACACGCTTTGCCACACGCCTGATTGGTCGCTGTGTAGACTCTCTACTCCAAGAAGTTCTTGAACATGAAGTAAACTCATTTCTGAGAATCCAGAGACCAGCCACATACCTCCAGAGAAAACCAAGAGATTCAATAGGAAAGGATAGAAAAAGAAGAGCCACAAGCGATGTCGAGCCAAAAGACGGAAGGCAAGTCCGTATTTTTCAAGAGAAAAACTAAGCAGTCGAAAGAATTCCATTCTCCTTTTTCTAAGGGGTCAATATTTGTACTTTCGCCTACTCATTTCAGAGCATGGAGCCATTACTCAGTATATCACCCACCGACGGAAGGTACGTAAGCAAAACTAAGAATCTGCAGAAGTATTTTTCTGAATTCGCACTCTTCAAATATCGCCTGAAAGTTGAGGTTGAATACTTTATCTCACTAAGCAATATAGGTCTCAGTCAACTCCGTTCCTTAAGCAAGGCAGAGTGCGACGGTCTTCTTGCCTGTGTCACTGATTTTCAACCAAAGGATGCCGAAGCAATTAAAAAGATTGAAGCCGTAACCAACCACGATGTTAAGGCCGTTGAATATTTCCTCAAGGAGAAAATGGATGCACTTGGTCTTTCTGAATTGAAAGAGTTTGTCCATTTCGGACTCACGTCTCAAGACATCAACAATACGGCGGTTCCAATGTCGATAAAAGATGCATTGGAAGAAGAGTACATCCCCAAAATGAACTCTTTGACATCGTCCTTAAAAGAAAAAGATGCGGAATGGGCTTACATATCAATGCTGGCACGCACCCACGGTCAAACGGCATCGCCAACAGTGTTAGGGAAAGAAATTCAAGTCTTTGTGGAGCGTATTGAAACGCAGATGAAAGAGCTTCGCTCCATTTCTATTGGAGGTAAGTTTGGGGGAGCCACAGGAAATTTTAATGCGCATATGGTAGCCTTTCCAGATGTGAATTGGGTTGCCTTCGCTAATTCCTTCTTGAAAGATTCATTGGGGCTTGTGCGACAGCAAACCACTACTCAAATTGAACACTACGACGAGATGGCGCGCTTGTTTGATTGCATGAAGCGCATTCATGTAATCCTCATCGATTTTAGCCGCGACATTTGGACCTATATCTCTATGGAGTACTTCAAGCAGAAGTTAGTTGCAAATGAAGTTGGTTCGTCTGCGATGCCACATAAAGTAAATCCAATAGATTTTGAAAATGCTGAAGGCAATTTAGGTCTTGCAAATGCAGTCTTAGAGCACCTTTCTTCAAAGTTGCCCGTATCGCGACTTCAAAGAGATCTTACCGATTCGACGGTGCTAAGAAATGTAGGACTTCCTTTTGCTTATGCATTTATTGCGCTAGCCTCCTTGGAGAAAGGTGTTTCAAAGTTGCTTTTAAATGAACAAGCACTTCAGGCTGACTTGGACGCGAATTGGGCTGTGGTGTCTGAAGCGATTCAAACCATCCTTCGCAGAGAATCTTATCTTTCACCATATGAGAAGCTGAAGGAATTGACCAGAGGCAAGGCTCAGATTGACCAAGAGAGCATTCGTGAATTCATTGAAGGGCTTGACGTTAACGAATCAATAAAAGACGAACTTCGGAGCATCAGCCCATTTAACTACACTGGAGTGTTCGGACGATGAAACGAATTTTAATTCTTCTACCAAGTCTTTTCCTGTTGCTGTCCTGCGGTCCGAATTGCAAGGATTTTAAAAAGGGGCGATTTAAGTTTGATGGACCAGGCGCCAGCGACATCATTGCAGAGCGAAACGACGAAATTCAAACGGAAAGTTCTGTCGAGGGAAACTACAAGAACGAATTTTTTATTCAATGGATAGACGATTGCAGTTACTCACTCGTCTTAAAAAGCAGTGACAATCCAAGTTCAATATCCTTGGGTCCACAAGATACATTGAATGTGCAGATAATAGAAACACAATCGAACCGCTGTCTCACTGTAGCTAAGTTGGACGACTTGAGGTTTGAAGTGTCACAAGTAAAAATGAACGATTAAATAGAAATGTAATGGCTGAATACTATCAACAAAATCAAGAGTTTAACTTTAAGAAATTGGCACCGGTAATTCTTATTGCTGCGATTGTGCTCGTTTTGGTTGCCTTCGGGAGCAATATGACGGTCACTATTCAGGCAGGGGAGAAAGGTGTTTTGTTCAACAAGTTTTCAGGACTTGATCGGGAAAATATCTACGACCAAGGATTGAAAGTGATCATGCCTTGGAATACCATGTACACCTACAACGTCAAAGTACAAGAGTCGGTTTCCAATATGACCGTGCTTTCCAAAAATGGTTTGAACATTAAGGTGGAATTGTCTTACCGATACAATCCAATTCCAAGTAAAATTGGAGCGCTTCACGATGAGGTAGGAACAGGTTATCACGAGAGCATTATTATGCCTCAAATTCGCTCGGTGACTAGAGAGGTGATTGGTAAATACCTTCCGGAAGAATTGTATTCAAGTAAGCGCGAGGTTATTGAGGACGAAATTTATCAGATTACAAACGAAGCATTGGCCGACAAGTATTTGAACCTAGATGCTGTCCTTATTCGTGACGTGACACTTCCAACAACGCTCCAAGCGGCGATTGAGAACAAATTGAAGCAGGAGCAAGAAGCTTTGGAGTATGAGTTTAAGCTTCAGAGAGCAACGCAAGAAGCTGAGAGAATTCGTATTGAAGCTGAAGGTAAGGCCAAGGCTTTCGACATCATCAGCAAGTCACTTACAGATAAGATTCTTACAGAAAAAGGAATTGAGGCTACCCTGAAGTTAGCTGAATCACCAAATTCTAAAGTTGTCGTCATCGGTGGTGGCGGAGAAGGAATGCCATTGATCTTAGGTAACCAATAGGCTACAAATCAACCCAAGTACTTCGATCGAAGTACTGAATTGCTTCGACTTCCGAATCGGAACCTATTTTCCAGTTCGGAAGTTTTAGTTTAAGGACACCGCAAGTCTTAACATTCATCAAATTGGAGTTGCCAAGCTTGTTTGCCAATTCCGTTATTCCCGGATTGTGAAAGAACAAGGCAGCACAGTTGGTCTCTTCCAAAATCAACGAAACCTGACGTTGCACTTCTTCAACTTCACAGAGATAGAGGGAAGGGCGAAGATGGAACTCGTTTCATCCAAGCCAAGAACACGTGATATAATCACACAAGTGTGCATTGCACGCGCCGCATTGCTACTGCCGACCCATTCAAGTTTTTCGTGATTCAGTAAGAGTTCATTTCCTACGGAATATGCAGCTTGAATGCCTCTTTTATTCAAGGGACGATCAATGTCTCTCGTAGAAGCATTCTCCCATGAAGACTTTGCGTGACGAATGAGACAGAGTGTTTTCGACATATGCTAGATTTTTATTTCGTAGTTAGCCATTGCCTATCAATTTGTTCGTCTGGAATCAAGTATAAGCCTTTTGCTCAACAGATAATTTATCTTCAATAGAATTTAGTGAGTGGATGAACAGATTGCTGTTCAAAAACTGCAGGACTCCACCCCGGAAGTCCAGCCTTAAGATATTTTCTTTGTTCAAACCCAGTGTTGATGTTATCGTTCCTGATAAAGAAGAAGATTTCCGAGCAGCAAGTTGCCGCTCACTTTGTACAAGCCATCATTCAGATGGTTGAAGAGAGTTTTGCCGACGTGGCAGAATTGATTAACAACGAGCCAGAATTTGAAAATTCTCCTAACATCGGATCTGAAGATTACGATCGCTTTATGCTGATTGTTTTGGCGGGGAACCTGCTATTTATTCCGAAGCACTTCAATGATTACCAGGATGTTCGACTAACAGACAACATCTTGAACAAGTTGGCAGAGTCCTACAGTCTTCCCAAGGATAAACTGAAAGAGACGATAAGCAACTATCAAAAGTTCTTCAGCAAGGTCAATCACCCATCCAAGAATATTCATTACGCAATGTCCAAAGCCGTATTTTTCAAGTACGACCTAAATAGATGCCAAGATGAGTACTTCAGGAATATGAAGACACCCAATCCGATTTTCTTGAATCATATGAATGACATCATCGCCAATTACATTTGGGATTGGGCGTCCATTCAGTCTGAATACAAAGTCGTTTCTTAATCCCAGTTAAAGTGTTTTTGTGCCATGTCGTATACATGGTTCCCTATAGAGAGTGCTGCAGTTGCTGCGGGGGAAGGAGCATTTAGCACGTGAATACTCTCGTCGGTATACTCAATCCTGAAATCATCTCTTGTATCACCAGATTGATTTAGTAGCATCGCTCTAACTCCCGACCTGCCTGGTCGAATATCATCCATTTCAAGACTTGGAATGAGTCGTTGCAAGGTTTTCAGAAAACGCTTTTTGGAGAAAGCTCGAATCTGTTCTTCAATTCCGAACTTCATATTTCTGAAGAAGAGCTTCCAAGTGCCGGAGTAACTCAAAGCATCCAAGGTATCTCTCAAATCGAAATCAGTTTTCTTATAGCCTTCTCGCTTAAAGGTAAACACAGCGGAAGGGCCACATTCAATCTCACCATCCGTCATACGGGTGAAATGAACTCCTAAGAATGGAAAATCGGGGTTAGGTACTGGGTAAATCAGGTGTTTTACCTTGTGGTGACCTTTTTCAGTAAGCTCGAAGTAATCACCTCGAAAGCCTACCACGCGTTCCTTCAGTTTTACTCCATCTTTTTTGGCGAGCCTGTCAGCCTGGAGTCCTGCGCAAAAGATTGCCTTCTTTGCTTTGTAGGTCGCTTTATTGGTTCGGATCAATTTAGCACCAGAGTCATGATCGAAGTTCAGCGCCTCTTCTCCAAGGTGCAGCTCCGACTCTGGTTGAATTTTAAGAATCAATTCGGCGAGCTTTTCGGTAGTAGCGCGATAATCGATGATTCCCGTGCAGCCAACACGAAGGCCTTCAATCCCTTCACAATGCGGTTCAATTTCTTTGATTTGTTCCGCAGTCAGCCACTCCATATCCTCAACTCCGTTCGCTTGTCCGTTGCCATAAATTTTCTTCATGAAAGGCAATTCGGATGGGTCGGTGGCTACAATGAGCTTTCCGCAGATGTCATGTGCAATATTGTGCTCTTTCGCGAAGGCGACGAGCTCATGCCTTCCATCCACGCAGTTTTTAGCTTTCATGGAGCCCGGCGGATAATAAATACCAGAGTGAATAACTCCAGAATTATTTCCCGTTTGATGAGGAGATAGCAAGTCTTCTTTTTCAAGAATGATAATCTTGAAATTCGGCTTGTTCTTTTGAATTTTGTAGGCACTTGCAAGGCCCACAATCCCGCCACCTATAACGGCAACGTCGAAAACTTTTTGCATTCAGAAGGTTTGATACAAATATAAACCCTCAATCGCTCAAGCTGTTCGTAATCGTTCCTTTTTCGGAACGAAGAGCAGGAGTATAAATCCAACAACAAAGAAGAGAATAAGGACAAGTACCGAATTTCGCATGTCACCCGTCATTCCTTGAATGAATCCAAATAGGAAGGTCCCAATCACAATTCCAATTTTTTCCAGGACATCAAAGAAGCTGAAGTAAGAGGCATGATCGCGTGTTTCTGGCAGAAACTTAGAGTAGGTTGATCTCGACATAGATTGAACTCCACCCATCACGAAACCAACAACAGCGGCAAGAATGTAGAATTCTAGTGGTTTGTGAATGTAGTAGGCCATCATACAAATGAAAACCCAGACGAAGAGAATTATTTTCAGCACCAACAAATTGGAATACTTCTTCGAAAGCTTGGCAAATACCCATGCGCCAACGGCTCCAATCAGTTGAATGATAAGCACAGCAATGAGGAGACCAGTTGTATCACCCTCTGGCCAGTCGATTTCTTTATTCCCGAAAATTACGGCCATCAACATGACGGTTTGAACTCCCATGCTATAGATGAAATACGAGAGAAGGTAGCGCTTGAGACGAACCAACTGCATAAATTCTTTCCACACCTTTTTCAGTTCCCTATATCCGTTAAAAATAATGGAGGAGAGTGCTTTTTGCTCTTGAATGCCTCGTTCTTTAGGAAGGTGTGCATAGGTTACTTGAGCAAAGCCAGCCCACCATATACCGACTGTTACAAAGGCATATTTTGCTGGCATATCAAAGACCAACATGCTCACAACATTCGCGAGCATTAAAATAACGCTACCAACATACCCTAAGCTGTACCCCTTTGCTGAAATTCGATCGTGTTCTTCCGAAGGGGCAATTTCTGGCAGAAAGGCATTGTAAAAAACCAGACTACCCCAAAACCCTACGCTTGCGAGTATTATAGAAAGAATACTCAATTCAAAGTGCGTCATATTAAAGAAGTACAATGAAATACACGCAGCTGACCCGAGGTAACAGAAAAATTTCAAGAATATCTTCTTGTTCCCAACATAGTCAGCAATCCCAGATAGGATTGGCGCCATCATGGAGACGAGAAGAAACGAAAACGAAAAAGCGTAGGAATAGAGCTCTGTATTGATGAATTCAAAACCAAAGAAGTTCACCATATCTACCACCTCTCCATCAATGAGTTTCTTTCCGTGGCTAGCTACCTTGGCGTAGTAAATAGGGAAAATGGCCGAAGTGATGACTAATGGATAAGCGGAGTTGGCCCAATCGTAAAAGGCCCAACCATTTATTTGCTTTGTGTCTTTGCTAAATAACTTCAAGGCTGAATAAAAGTAATTTCGACTCTCCTATTTATTGCCCTTTCTCTTGGGCTTGTGTTTGGATTTGACGGTAGGTCTTCTCCCTCATATCCCGACTGAAGCATTGACGGCAGCAATCCTCTCGAAGATAGATAATTGAAAACGCCTTCGACCCTCTTTTTTGACAACAGAGAATTATAGGTTCTGCTGCCCAAAGAGTCTGTATGACCGGTAAGCGTCATGGACTTTGCTTCAGTCTTCAAAAATGTAACTAGGCTGTCTAAATATAAGCGCTCCGAGCTTCGAAGTGCGAAGGAATCGAAATCAAACAAAATTGGTCGCAGCTTGAATTCTGTGCTTTTTAACTCTTGTATTTCGACGACTTGCTCTTTATGAATGTTGGCATTTTTGGCAGAGAGCACTACATCATCAATGAGGTAATATGAGTACCAACCCGGTTTGCGTTCTTTCACTTGGGGGTCAGCTTCTTGCAGAAGTTGCGCTTCGTGTTGAAAATTTCCAATAATTACGAAACGCTCACCACCTTCAGCTGTGAAAGTGCCTGCAATTTCTTTCCAAGAATCTTGATTTTTAATAATGGTACCTGAATGACTGAAATTCGACTTCAATCTTAAGGGAGCCCAATGCTTAATGCTAGGGTCTTCATCGACAGCGACAAAGTCAATTCGGTCGATATAGATTGGCGAGCGATCAGCTCGAACTTGGAAAGAGATGTCGTAATCTTCTTTTGCCACCAGAGGTTCGCTGAGTTCAATTCCAATGTACTCAACGATTTTAGTGTACTGTCCGAAAAGTATTAGCCCAACATAGCCATCACCCCGGTGGGCTTTGTTCCATTCAGATTTGCATGTGCTATTGAAATACTCTGGTGTGCCTCCGTTGGGGCTAAACCAATGCTTCGCTAAATGCAACTGTCCGATTTGAGTCGGACAGTCATAATAATCCTCAAAATCCGAATTTGGTATTAGGTTTTGGGCCTCCAATCCTAACGGAATGAAGAAGCTAGCAAATAATAAGCGCCACAAGTTTATTTCACCTTGAAGACCACTCGTCTGTTCTGAGCTCGTCCTTCAGCAGTAACGTTATCAGAGACTGGATCTTCCGCTCCCATCGCTTTGAAATCGATTCGGTTAGCATCAATTCCTAGGGTGGTGGTGAGTTGTGTGTGTGCTTTTTTGGCGCGATCTTCAGCAATTGAAGCACTCTCCTTCGAATCTGTGTAGCCCAAAACAGTGATGTACAAATAGGGGTTATTCTTTAGAATTTCCGCAATGGAACCAAGATTTGATTTGGCGTCTTCGTCCAAGGCCGATTGACCTGTTGCAAAGTGGAGAATTGTGATTTCAATTTTTTCTTGGTCGGTACCCTCATGATCATCAGAAACATTTCGAGTGTACACAACACTTAGTTCTGGCCCTTCATCAGGAGTAGGAAGTTGGCAGTTGCAATTCCCGTCAAGAAGGTCGACTGGGATGATGCTTACCTCGTCAACAAAGTAATAAGCATCGCGTGATTGTGGTTGTTTGAATTCACGTGAACGCTTCATTTTAGAAGGTTTGATGGAGCTTTGGCTCGAGAAGTTCCCTAACGTCACGTAACGTTCTGTTCCTTCAGCTGTGAATACTTTACAGATTGGAATCCATTCGTACATCTCTTTGATGTGACCCTTGTTTGGTGCAGTAAGCTGTGGCTTAATGTCATAGTTCTCGATGTCTTTCAATTTAATTGCTTTTGAAGAAACATACATTCCAAGGTCTCCAATGGCATATTTTGAAAGGTCTGAAAGCTGAACGTGCATTTTAATACAATACTTCTTTCCTGGAAGAAGCTTCTTGGCGAGCTTGGTTTGAATGTAAGTTCGAGGTTTGGCTTCCCGTTCACTATAGGCCATCAATCCAGCATAGTTTTCACCGTCTTTCGACTCTGCTCTACCTTTTACGTTATCTGGGACAGTGACGTCTCCTTTTTTGACAGTGGTGCTAAAGATGTCAGCGGGCTGGCACCCTTCTGGAATATACCACAACATGGCGTTTTCAAATTGGCCTAAGGACTTTACCTTCTTTTCAAGATCTTCAAAACTTGGGTTGGAAATTTTGTTTTCTTGAGCGATTCCCATCGATGCAATAAGCATGATTGGAAGGAGATTAATCTTGTATTTCATCGTAATATTTATCTGATGTAATCAGGTCTTTTCAGAGAACCCTAAATTATAGTTTTTGATTTAAAGATTGTTGACTTTCATGCTCGGAGGCATAAAATATGCCAATGGCAAGAACGAAGGTTCTTGGAGTATTGGATAAAAGTAAATTTCTGTAAGGGGTAAACGCCAAGGGAGTTCCTAGGGCATGAGCTATGAATTGCTCTGAATTTCTTGCTTATCTACCTTACCGTAGGCAGGGCAACGCTCATGACTTTTACAAGACGAGAGCAAACCGATTAAGAGAAATACCATACAAATAACCGCAATGCCTCTTCTCATTCGAATAGATTTGTGAGGCAAATATACATTCTTTCCCTTCTTGACCTATAAATACGATAAGTAGGGAAGGTTAATTTATGCACATGAAGACATTCATAACTGCAGTTTCACTTTTGATTTTGGTCTTTTTTGCCAACCTATGGTCTTGCACGAAACCTAATGAGATCCCCAAAGTCGAAATAGTTTTGCCTGAAGAAGGAACTGCACTAGCGATTGGCGACACGGCATTCTTTACGATCAGTCTTGATGATGATGGGGAGCGAGTTGATTTAAGTATTCAGCTAAAGGATGAGGATTTAATTGCGGAGATACCCATCAAACGATTCCGTGATTTGGCGCCTGGAACAGTTCAAGAATTTCCCTATTTCCTGGATGAGAAAGAGTATACCAATGGAAAGTATTTTATCAAAGCAATCGTTTCTGACGGAAAGGCTGAGGACAGCGACTTTTTGGAGATTCAACTTGAGGTAAATGAAAGACAAGAATGTTTGTATGTCTTTGAGGAGAAGGGTTCGCAGCACGTCTTAAGTAGTTTTTGCCAAGGATCCTGGGAAGAAATCGCTCGATTTCAACAAGATATTTCAAAGGCTGAATTTTGGACAGAGGCGAAGCTATTGATGCTCCAAACTGTTCAACATGAACTCATAGCAGTGGATCCCTTAAGCGGTGAAATTCGATGGACTCAAAGTTTTGTGGGAAGCGGAGATTTTTTCACGGTTAATCACACGAGTCCAGAGTTGTTCTTTCAGGCGAGCAAGGATGAATTCATCCGAGGTTACGATATCAATGGCAATCTTGATGTAAGTGTGAAGATTCCATCTGGATTCGATGCGATGAGCATTTCATCTACGAATGAATATGTAATGAGCTATGAAAAATCAGTAGTAGGCTCGCAATATTTCATGCGTCTCTACAGCATGTCAACTTCACAATTGATTCGGGATCGAACATTTCCATTTTTGAACCCAAGCTTAATGGGAGGTGCTACGGAATTGTGGATGTTGAATCCAGGGTCCTCTGTTTCAGTTCTTCGATGCCTAGATGAAGCTTTGACTCAATTTCCCACCTGTCAGTCCTTGGATTATGGAGCCGATAAAATTCAGAAATCAAGGGAAGATGAGAGTTTCTTCATTTTAGATGAAAATCTCTTGCACATCATTGCGGTAGACGGGAATTCGGACGTTGTAATCAATATCAACACTACCCCCAGCGGGTTCAGCCATACGGACA
>CAXAIH010000019.1:0-15269 GCA_963968755.1 uncultured Flavobacteriales bacterium | reverse complement strand
CAATATATTTTACCGCATCACCAACGGTTTCGCTGTTTCCTGCGTGATCGTCTGGGATCGCCATATTGAATTCTTTTTCCACCCCCCTGCTGAGCTCAACTGTATCCAGTGAGTCCGCACCAAGATCGTTTGTGAAGCTTGACTCAAGAGTCACTTCGCTTTCATCCACTCCAAGTTTGTCAACAATGATTGACACTACTTTTGCTTGAACGTCTGACATGTCGGTGTTAGTTTTGAATTAGACTGCAAAGAAATACAAATCCCCAAACAAATTCCATCTTCTTGAAAACTTGTGTGAATCCATTTTCTTCTATTAAAAGGCTGCTTTGAACTGATTGAGAAAACGCATATCGTTTTCAAAATACAATCTAAGATCTTTTACTTGGAACAGAAGCATCGCGATGCGTTCGATTCCCATTCCAAATGCAAAGCCCGAATATTGCTCTGGGTCAATGTTCGAATTTTTAAGAACGTTCGGGTCTACCATACCACAGCCCATAATCTCAAGCCATCCGGTACCCTTTGTTATTTTATAGTCTGCCTTTGATTCCAAACCCCAATAAATATCCATTTCGGCACTTGGCTCTGTGAATGGGAAATAAGATGGACGAAGGCGAATCTTAACATCTTCCCCAAAAAGTTCGCGTGCGAAGTGCAGAAGGTTTTGCTTCATATCGGCAAAGGAGACGCCCTTGTCAATATATAAACCCTCAATTTGGTGGAATATGCAATGCGCACGAGCAGATATAGCCTCATTTCTAAAGACGCGTCCAGGGCAAATTACCCGAATGGGAGGTTCCTGAGATTCCATTACACGTACTTGAACGGAAGAAGTGTGGGTTCTTAAAAGCGCATCTGGACCTATAAAGAAGGTATCCTGCATATCGCGGGCAGGGTGCTCTTCGGTGAAGTTTAAGGAAGAGAAGTTATGCCAGTCGTCCTCTATTTCAGGACCTTCAGCAATGGTATATCCTATTCTACTAAAGATGTCTAGAATGCGGTTTCGCACAACAGAAATGGGGTGTCGAGAACCGAGAACCGCGCTCTGACTTGGACGAGTCAAGTCGAGAAAATCTTCAATGTTTTTGTCGGAAGAAGAGCTGGATTTCAGCTCATTTATCTTGTCCTGAGCTTTTGATTTGAGCTCATTGAGTTTTTCGCCAAATTCTTTTCTGGCTTCAGAAGGAACGTTCTTGAATTCGCCAAAGAGTTTTTTGAGCTCTCCTTTGCTCCCCAAGATTCGAATACGAAAGGACTCAACATCTTCAGGCGCCTTTGCCTTGAAGTCTTTTACTTCCTTTAATAAACCTTCAATTTTATCGATTAAACTCATCTTCTCCTGCTATCAAATGCAAAGCTATAAACTAACAGACATCAGCGCTTTACAGTCTTCACTTTCATCATTACATCCTTCACAGGTCTGTTGTCTCGATCGCAGTTTTGAGCGGAGATCGCATCTACCACTTCCATGCCTTCAACTACTTCTCCAAATACAGTGTAACTCCCATCGAGGTGCGGAGCTCCACCTAGGGTTGAGTATGCCTCAATGGCTTTGGGGTTAAGCTTCACTTCTTTTCCTCGAAATTCCAAGTCAATTAAGGGCTCCAGTTCTTGCATGAGGGCTTTCATCGCCTCTTCGTCCTTTTCCTTTTGGCACACTTGCAAGCGACTTAAATAGTCCTCGTTTTCCGGTCTATTAAAGAAGGCATTCATCAATTGACTTTTGATGTTGGTGTTCTGGTTTTGCATCATTGCGGCAAGGTTGGCTTCTGAAAACTTTCGTCCCTGAACAACATAGAACTGCATCGAGGAAGAACGTTTTTCAGGATTCACATTGTCTGGCATTCGAGCAGCTGCCAAGGCGCCTCTCTTATGGAATAGGCTGTCTACAAATTCTGCTTCAAGCGTGTAATCCAAACCACCGTCTCCTAATTTGGCACCCGACTTAGCGCCTTTGGAATCGGGGTCTCCTCCTTGAATCATGAATTGCGGAATAACACGGTGAAATAAGGTGCTGTCGTATGCGCCCTCTTTGACGAGTTTCAAAAAGTTATCGCGATGAATAGGAGTTTGGTTGTAGAGTTTGACCTTCACAACGCCAAATTCTGTTTGAATGAGAACGAGCGATTCCTTCTTCGCTTTTACTTTTTTATTCTTTTGAGCGTAGGAGTTATAGCTCAGGGCACCCAAAAAGGCCGCTAGAATTATGAGGTGTTTTATTCGCATGCCCAAAAATAGTATTCCATCCTTCCACGCGCTTCGTTTTGAGCTTGTTAAGAGAAGGCAACTCTTTCATTATATTTGCACGCATCTAATCGCCTATGAAAACTCTGTTATCCAATTTAAGTCTCCTTGTTCTAATCTTCTCTTTAGGAGCAGTCGGCTTATCCTCTTGTGGTGAAGAAAAACCTACAGAAGCTGAAATATTCGTGATTGATAGTCTGGGAGACCCGGTTGAAGAAGCCACGGTGACCGTGTATTGTGTGGACCAACCTAACAAAGCTCCGTGCGTAGTTCAAGACACTCAATTGACGGATGCTGCAGGAAGAACCTTGCATTCGTTCGACAATCCAGCAGTCCTAAAAATTCTTGCCACGAAGGAAATGGTGGTCTGTCGCGATACCGGAATTTTCCCAAATATCGGAACCATTTGCGAAGGCGACACGCTTTGTGCTGAAGGCTTCGTTACCCTCGTTGAGTATGACAAAGTTCAAGAGAGTGTAGTTCTCTTGCTCTGCCCATAAGCTTCTCGATTATACTTTTTCGAAGTAGGCGCTCACACCCTTTTTAAGAAGGGACTCTTGTTCACGCTCATTCATTGCCGGAAGGTCTTCCAAACGCTCAAACTGAGGCCAGCCTTCAGGATCTTCCCCTACAGTCTTGTAGTATCCGAATTGCGCTAAAACAGTGCACGTACCTAAATGCATAGCGTCTTCTTTTTCTTGCTTACTCATTTTAGTTGGTGCCTTGCCTGACTCCCGAATTCCGATTAAGAAAAGCACGTCCATGAGTTCCATTCCTTCCCCGAATACGGGCCCCAACTTCTCTAGTACCGCAAGATATTTTTCTTCTTTTTCTTCTGACATACTTCAAAAGTAGAGCTTATCCAATGCGGATTGAGGAAAACTACTTCGAGAGAGTCTCTGCTTTTGGTGCTTGCTGATTTAAATTTGAGTACGTGAATTACCTTGACATACTTATACTCGTGCCCATTGCCTTTGGAGCTTACAAAGGTTTTAAGAGGGGCTTAATCATCGAGCTCGCAGGATTAGCGGCCCTTGCACTGGGTATTTATGCTGGTATTCACTTCTCCGAAATCACCTCCGTTTTTCTCGGAAAACACATGAACATCCAAAGTGAGCACATGCCAATCTTGTCCTTCATCATTACATTCCTTCTGGTGGTAGTCGGGGTTTATGTTCTCGGAAAAGTCTTAGAGAAAATTGTCGACATCGTTGCACTTTCTTTCATCAACAAGTTCGCGGGTCTGACCTTTGGGATTCTGAAAGTATTTTTAGTTCTCTCCTTGCTTATCGCCGTATTTATGCGGTTCAACAAAGACATTGAGCTTGTGTCTCAATCGAATTTGGAGGACTCAATTTTTTTTGAAAACATGGGAGACGCAGGCGAGTGGATGCTCCGAGCAGGGTCCGACATCTTTGATGAGGAAGTGCTACAAAAGGAGGTGTTAGCAAAGAATTGGACCGACTAACTAGGGGCGAATCGCGGCTATCCCAGGAAGCTTTTTTCCTTCCAAGAATTCTAAAAGTGCGCCACCCGCAGTAGACACATAGCTCACATGCTCCGCCAAACCAAACTGGTTAACAGCTGCAACTGAGTCGCCACCACCCACTAAAGAGAAAGCTCCCGCTTCAGTTGCTTCAGCAACGGCTTGACCAACGCGCTCAGTTCCTTCCGAGAAATTAGAAAGCTCGAAAACACCCATGGGTCCATTCCATAATATAGTGTTAGAACTGAGCAGTGCTTCATGCATTCGGTTCATGCTTTCAGGTCCTATATCTAATCCCATCCAGCCATCGGGAATCTCTCTAATAGAAGTGATGTTCGTATTCGCATTGTTGTCAAACGCATCCGCTATTTTGCTGTCTGTTGGAAGGATAATCTCGACTCCTTTTTCTTTCGCCTCACTTAGAATCTTGAGCGCTGTTTCCAACTGTTCATCTTCCACAAGGGAATTTCCAATAGATCCCCCTTGTGACTTGATGAAGGTGAAGGCCATTCCTCCACCGATTACAATTCGATCGACCTTTTGCAACAGGTTTCGGACGATGTCGATTTTACTCGAGACCTTGGCGCCACCTACAATAGCAGCATAAGGACGAGCAACTTGATCAAGCACACGTTGTACGCTTGCCAGCTCACGCTCGATTAAAAAGCCAAACGTTTTTTCCTGAAAAAATTCGGTGATGATGGCTGTGGAGGCATGAGCCCTGTGAGCCGTTCCGAAAGCATCGTTGATATAGATATCCCCGTTTCTCGATAAAGCTTCTGCAAATTGGTGATCACCGGCAGTTTCTTCAGGGTGGAAACGCAAATTTTCAAGAAGCAGAACTTCCCCGGCAGACAAATCTTGAACTGTATTAGCTACTTCGTCACCAATACAGCTTGAGCTGAAGGCGACGGGTTGGTCTAAAAGTTCACTCAGTTTGGGAACTAGATGTTTTAGAGAAAAGCGGTCTTCGGGTCCATTTTTGGGTCGCCCGAGATGCGACATCAACACTACCGCACCACCCTTTTTCAAAATGTATTGAATGGTTGGTAAGCTAGCGCGGATTCGTGTTTCATCTGTGATGACAAAATCATCGTTTAGAGGGACGTTAAAATCTACTCGGATTAAGGCTTTTTTACCTTGAAAATCGATTTCTTCAATCGGAAGACTCATGCTCAAAAGTTTCGGCTAAAATAATTCATTCAGGCAGTGTCTGTCTGATTACTTTTGGATAAATTCCTGTCCCAATTTTGGAGAGTATCGAAGTAATCGGCCAAGAAAAAATTAAAGAGCATCTTCTGAAAGCAAAAGAGGAAAATCGTGTGCATCACGCCATGCTCTTTGCCGGCGAAGAAGGTCGTGGTGGATTGCAGTTAGCCCTTTGGTTTGCCCAGCAATTGCTTGGCTCAAAGTCAGAGGCTTCTCAACTCAAGGCCAACAAGTGGGTTCACCCGGATATGCATTTCACCTTTCCTGTCAACACAAATGCGGAGGTCAAAAAGGATCCCGTAAGCGCATTTTTTCTGGAAGATTGGAGAAAGATAGTTTCCGAGCAAGGCTATTTTTCTGGGCAAGATTGGGTCAACGAACTGAGCATTGGGAATAAGCAAGCGATCATCACAGTGCGGGAAAGTGAGGAGATTGTTCGTTTTCTCAGTCTGAAAGCCATGGAGGCCGACTATAAAGTGGTACTCGTCTGGCAAATTGATCGCATGAATGCATCTGCCTCAAACAAGCTTTTGAAAATTCTTGAAGAACCTCCAGAGGGAACCGTTTTCCTCATGACAACACGCTCGACGGAGGGGATACTACCTACCATCTTGTCGAGAACCCAAGTGCATAATGTTCCTCCAATTGCGTCTGCCTCCTTAGAAGCATTTATTGCACGTCGATACGATTTAGGACCTGAGCAATGCGCCGATTTGAGTATGATTGGAGAGGGCAATTTTTTGAAAGTTGTTGACTTTCTGAACGAAGGGGATCATCAGTTATATGCAAACTCTTTCAAAGAATGGATGCGCTTGTGCTTCCAAAAGAAGTTGCCAAACCTCTTGAAATGGACCGATGAGATGGCCGGAATCGGTCGTGAATCACAGAAGCAATTCCTGCAGTATTCCATGAATATGGTGCGTGAATGTTTGGCATTCAACTACAAAGCGGCCTTGCATGAAGGCAAAAAGGAAGAGGGCTTTTTGCAGAAATTTGCTCCCTTCATTAACCACAACAGTTGCATTTATTTTCAAAAGGAGTTCGACAAAGCAATTGGCCACATTGAGCGAAATGCAAACGCCAAAATCCTATTTTTAGATTTGAGCATACAGGTGATAAAGCTCCTGAAGTTGGGTCAGAAAGCCTGATCGAAATGCTCGCTTAAATTTGTACGAAGAATCACAGAATGTCCTGTAAAGGCTGCGCATTATCCGAATTAAGTGGATCCTCTTCAGGGAGGTGCAACTGTGCTAGCATGTCGAGCAGCGATTGGTTGGCGGACATTCCCATGTCGGGGTCCCTGCACTCTGAATTTGTAGAAGTTAAATTCAAGAAAACACGCAAGGCATTTTTCCGCAATAACAGCCGATTGAGATTATTCAGCGGCGATATGGTGGTGGTCACTTCAAAATTTGGCTACGATGTGGGAATGGTTAGCCTAACAGGTTTGATGGCTGCACGTAAACACGAAAAGCAGGAGAAGTTAAAACGACAGGAAGTCTTTTCAGTGTCTCGCAAGGCAAGCCAAGAAGATCTTGACTTATGGCAAACCGCCATCAAAAGAGAAAAAGAGGCCATCATTTTCGCGCGAAAAGTGGCTCGAGAAGAAAAGCTCGACATGAAAATCACGGACGTAGAATTTCAAGGTGACAACAGCAAGGCCATCTTCTATTACATCGCTGAAAGTCGCGTAGATTTCCGTGAATTGATTCGAGCGTACGCAGGTGAGTTCAGCATTCGCATCGAAATGAAACAAATTGGTGCCCGTCAAGAGGCCGGACGTGCCGGAGGACTAGGCACTTGTGGACGTGAATTGTGCTGCAGCACTTGGCTGACAGACTTCAGAACGGTAAGTACCACAGCAGCGCGAAGTCAGCAATTAGCCATGAATCCGACTAAATTGGCTGGGCAATGTGGCAAGTTAAAATGCTGTTTGAACTTTGAATTGGACGGCTATCTGGAGGCTTTGAAAGAATTTCCTCCAGAGCGTTTTGAACTTCAAACGAACAAAGGAGAAGCGCGCGTCTTCAAAATGGATATTTTCAAACGTGTGGTTTGGTTTAGCTACGCATCGGCATCCTCGGGATCAGTGCCAATTTCCCTAGAAACGCTTGCTGAACTGAAGGCATTAGGTGAAGAAGGAAAAGAAATAGAAGACCTAGAAGAATTTGCCCTGCCGAGTCAAGAAACCAAAGTGAAACAAAGAGAACTTGAAGGGATTGAAAAGAATCTTTAACATCGTTATCGTCGCAGCATTGCTGCTTACCTCCTGTGATTCAAGGCGCGTATTCGAACAGTTTAAGGAAGTGGAAGATTCTGTCTGGAACCAATCGGATGTGAAGTCCTTTGATGTAGAAATCGACGATCATCTCCTAGACTACGACCTCATCTTTATGCTCCGAAATTCGGGGAGCTACCCATTTCAGAATCTTTTCGTTTTTGTCTCTCGAGAAGCTCCAGATGGAAGTCTAAACAAAGACACCCTCAATATACCCCTCGCAAACCCGCAGGGCCGATGGAATGGCAGTGGATTGGGAGACATAAAGGAATTGGAAGTGATGTATCGCTACAAATTCCGTTTTCCGGAAAGCGGTTCGTACCACTTCGAATTTGAACAGGGAATGCGCCGTGAGGAGCTCGAAGGCATTCACGACCTTGGGCTACGTGTTGAACGCAGCGAGAAATGAGAAAGAATTGGTTTGAAATCCTTTTTTTCCTAGGCATTTTCGCCTTGCTTTTTAGCTTGGTCTTCAGTGCGGTGAGCACCTTAGATGCCGGAACCAAAGACATAGAAATGCTTCAGACCTTCAATTTGGATGAAGGCTCGGGAACTTGGCAGCTATTACAAAATGTTCAAAACCGCGATTTTAATCCACGTGGTTTTTACTACTACGGTTACAGCTATTTCACCGCGACGCATCTGATGGTGAAAGCTATTGGCTTTTTCGGAATAGACACAAGCGATGAGGGTTTTCTGGCTGTCTGTTTGCGTTTTGCCTCCCTTCTTTCGTGGCTTTTGTGTTTTCTGCTAGCCTTCGGAATTGGTCGAAACCTCAAATGGTCGACGACCACAAGTTTGCTTGCGGCCTCCGTTGTTTGTTTCCTTCCAAAGTTTTATGTCTACGGACAATTTGTCCATCCAGATGCCCTGCAACAAGCCTTCAGTCTTGCCGCTCTTTATGCCTTGTCGCTTTGGTATAATTTGCGCGGAGTGCTCCTATCGGCGCTCTTCTTAGGCTTTGCCTTCGGGACCAAGTATTCCGGAATATTCCTTCTTCCTCTTTCCTTCTTAGCGCTCTTTTTTTGGTTCCGAGCAGGAAAAATCGGCGCTCAAAAAATGTTCTTAGGCCTTTTCGGCATTCTGGCCATCTTCTTCGTGGCATGGTTTATTTTCAACCCCACATTTTTTGCCAATCTCGATGCAGTTCAGGCGGATTTGAGCGAGCAAATGACCTTCGTGAAACGTGGCAATCACCAGATAGAATCTGCAAATCCCTTTATGTGGTTTCTTGTCATCCAGAGTCAAACTAGCTTTGTTATCAGTTCGCTTCTCATTGCAGGTTTGGTACTTGCCTTTTATCACTGGCGCTCGAAGGGTTTTGCCGAGAATGACCTACTCCCTTGGTTGATGTTTGCGGTATTTGTAGGTGGCTGGGTTTATCTCATGATCAGCTTCCAAATGCGTCGTCCGCGTTATATCTTTCACCTTTTCCCGCTACTCACCTTTGCCTCTTTTCATTTTTTAGAAATTAAGTTGAAGTGCATGCAAGCTTTTCCGAGAAGACTGACGTTGTTCTATGCCTTGATTGGATTGACTTTTTTAGCCTTCACAGGAATGAATGAAATGAAATTTCGAGAGAATATAGCATCAAACCCACGCTTAAAGGCGGGTTTGTGGCTCGCTCAGAAATACCCACCAGAGTCTCGAATTATTTCTGATTATTACTCCTACGTGCCGAAGGAGAATTTCCCAAACGCTTGGCATGTATTCGGAATGTTGGAGCAAGACGTCATCAATTTTGATCCAGATATTTTAATCATCAATAAAGTGTTGAGCGGAGGGCGCTCATGGAAACGTGATGGAACGCGTTTCAGTGATTTAGACTTTATTGTAAGCGAAAAGGATGATGCTCAAGAGTATGCTAAGTTCCACCGATGGCTGCACTCAGCAGAATGCCCGTTTCAAGCCGTCTATGAAGTTAATGACATTCTAATCTTAGCAAAAGACGACAGTCCCAAAATCAGAGCTTCTTCAATCGATTAATTTAGCGGAATGGAGAAGAAGGAAACTTCAACATCTAAACGATTGCTCTGGCTATGGATTCTGCTTTTGAGTCCAATCCTTATGGTAACCGGAATCTTCTTGTTGGTTTCCAACGATGTGTTTGGTCCACTTCCCACCTTTGAAGAACTTGAGAGCCCAGTAAGTAATCTGGCAAGTGAAGTGTACACGGCGGATCAACAGCTCCTTGGAAAATACTATCGAGAAAACCGGTCCAGCATCAATTATGAGGACATCAGTCCTTGGGTAAGCACCGCATTGATTTCTACTGAAGATGAACGCTATTTTGGACATACCGGCATCGACTTTTGGGCTTTGCCGCGTGTTTTTGCCGGCGTGCTAATGGGAACCACGAGCAAAGGGGGAGGAAGCACCATCACGCAGCAATTGGCCAAGATGCTCTTTCACGACAGACCCCAAGGAAAGCTTCAGCGGGTGATTCAAAAATTTAAAGAGTGGGTGATTGCTGTGCGCCTAGAGCGACACTACACCAAGGAGGAAATCATTGCGATGTACCTGAATCGATTTGACTTCATTCATACCGCCGTTGGAATCAAATCAGCTTCTCAGATCTATTTCACTACCACAGCCGACAGTTTGAGCATTCTGCAAGCTGCTACTTTGGTAGGAATGGCTAAGAACCCTGTGCTCTACGATCCTTTGCGTAAGCCTGAGAACGCCTTGATTCGACGAAATGTGGTATTGGGTCAAATGCTCCGAAATGAAAAAATTTCGGAAGAATTGTGTGATTCCTTGAGGGCGATTCCAATCGAATTGAACTTTCAATCTGTGGGTCATGCAGAGGGAATGGCGCCTTACTTCAGAGAAATTATGCGCCGACAGTTGGGGAAAATGTTCAACGAAAAAGATCCAAAAACGGAAGAGTATGTATTGCGTAAACCTGATGGTTCGAGCTACGATATTTACCGCGATGGACTGAAGATTTATACGACCATCGACAGCCGACTTCAGCAATATGCCGAGAAGGCCGTAGGATCACACTTGACAAACCTTCAGAAGGATTTTTGGAGAGACTTAAAGCCTAATAAGAACCCACCTTTTCACAACACCATTCGCGATCATGAGATTGAGAGCATCATTCAATCCGCCATCCGAAGAACATCCAAATACGCGGTTCTCACTGGAAGAGAATGTGCCAATTGTGGACGACGAGGAGATTATGTAAGCCAAATAGAACGCAACGACAGCAGTCTGTTCGTTTGCCGCGCTGCCGATTGTCACCATGAAGAACTGGTTCCACATCAAGACAGCATCATACCTCAGTTTTATAAGCCTCAGAAAATGAGTGTTTTTAGCTGGAAAGGCGACATTGATACCACCTTGTCTTTTGTTGAATTCATCAAATATCAAAAAAGCATTCTGCAGGCAGGAATGATGAGTATGGACCCACACACTGGATTCATCAAAGCTTGGGTAGGCGGAATTAACTACAAGCACTTTGCCTACGATCACGTGAAGCAAGGAAAGCGGCAAGTGGGTTCAACCTTCAAGCCTTTTTTGTACGGACTTGCCATGCAAGAGGGGATGTCGCCCTGCATGAAAGTGCCGAACATCAAGTACACTTTTTACAAAGGAGAATATGGTTTGCTCGAGGATTGGACTCCATCGAATTCGGATGGGGAATATGGCTACGATGTTACTTTGAAGTATGCCCTGGCCAACTCGATGAATACCATTACAGCATGGTTGTTTAAGCAATTCAGCCCGCAAGCAGTAATCAACTTCGCAAAACGCTTGGGGATAGAGAGTAAAATTGCACCTGTGCCCTCATTGTGCTTGGGTATCGCAGATGTCTCCGTATATGAAATGGTTGGAGCTTACTCCACCTTCGCGAACAAAGGAGTTTGGACGGAGCCCATCTTCATTTCAAGAATAGAGGACAAGGATGGAAACGTCATCGTGGAAGTAGTACCTGAAACACGAGAAGCCATGTCGGAAGATCTAGCATATACCATGATTGATATGTTGAAAGGTGTGGTAGATGCGGTTCCTGGTGGACCCGAGAACAAGCGAACGGGTTCCGGTATGCGTCTGCGAAGCCGAATGAGTGATGATCGACCTTATCAAGGTATTTCTACCCCAGTTGCAGCAAAAACAGGAACGACGCAAAACAACTCTGACGGTTGGTTTATCGGTGTTACACCAGACTTGGTTACAGGCGTTTGGGTTGGCGCTGAAGATCGTGGAGTCCACTTTAGAACGACCTACTACGGGCAAGGAGCGAATATGGCTTTACCCGTTTGGGCCTATTACATGAAAGATGCCTATAAGGATAAAAGCCTGAACATCTCAACAGAAGACTTTGAAGCCCCGGAGGGCAACTTAAAGCAGGAGTTAGATTGTTCCAAATACACGGAAACAATTTCTAACTTTCACGACGACGAATTCAATCAATAGTCTATGGCAATGAATAAACTAATCACTGGTGTAGAAGAAGCACTGGAGGGAGTTCACGACGGTATGACCTTCATGCTGGGTGGATTTGGATTGTGTGGAATTCCTGAAAATTGCATCGCCGAATTGAGGCAACGCGGAGTGAAGGATCTCACCTGTATTTCGAACAATGCTGGAGTCGATGATTTTGGTTTGGGACTCTTACTTCAAACCCGCCAAATCAAAAAAATGATCTCCTCATATGTTGGAGAGAACGACGAATTTGAACGTCAAATGTTGAGTGGGGAACTCGAAGTGGAATTGATTCCACAGGGTTCACTAGCAGAACGCTGTCGAGCGGGTGGTGCCGGAATTCCTGCCTTCTTCACTCCTGCTGGTTACGGTACTGAGCTAGGCGAAGGAAAAGAGGTTCGGATGTTTAACGACAAGCCACACATTTTGGAATCGGCCTTGACGGCAGACTTTGCTTTTGTAAAAGCCTGGAAAGGCGATTCTTCAGGAAATCTAGTCTTCAAAGGAACGGCGCGAAATTTTAACCCGCCAATGGCTATGGCCGGTAAGATTACTGTTGCCGAGGTTGAAGAGTTGGTGCCGCTTGGGGCGCTGGATCCGAATTTCGTCCATACTCCAGGAATCTTTGTACAACGAATTTTCCAAGGGGCTTCTTACGAGAAGAGAATTGAGCAGCGCACTGTGCGCCAAAAAAATTAAGAACTCAAGCAAGCAAGGCATGTTAGATAAAAACGGAATCGCCCAGCGAATTGCTCAAGAAGTTGAGCACGGACAATATGTAAACCTTGGAATTGGTATTCCCACCTTGGTGGCCAACTTCATCCCTGAGGGAATCGATGTGGAATTTCAATCGGAGAACGGAATTTTAGGAATGGGACCTTTTCCATTCGAAGGAGAAGAGGATGCAGATATGATCAATGCGGGCAAGCAAACCGTCACGCTCGAAAAGGGTGCTGTCCTCTTCGATTCGTCAACTTCTTTCGCAATGATTCGCGGTCAGCACGTTCAACTCACAATTTTAGGAGCCATGGAAGTTTCGGAAAACGGCGACATCGCTAACTGGAAGATTCCAGGGAAGATGGTGAAGGGAATGGGTGGCGCCATGGACTTAGTTGCTTCTGCCGACAACATCATTGTGGCTATGATGCAGACCAATCGTGCTGGTGAAAGCAAGGTACTTCCGAATTGTACGCTACCTCTCACGGGGGTCAATTGCGTAAAGAAGGTCGTTACCAATATGGCCGTTTTGGATATTCTTCCCGAAGGCGGGTTCAAACTGCTCGAGCGAGCTCCGGGAGTATCGGTTGAGGAAATTGTTGCTGCAACGGCCGGAAAAATTATTGTTGAGGGAGAAATCCCAGAGATGAGTCTGGCATAGGCCAGATCGCGTTTTTCATCTGAAAGAAGTACCCATCTTTCAAACCAATTTCATCACCCTCGTCTGCTTTAAAGCCTAGTATTTGAACTTCCACATTCAATGGCCTCACAAGTAAGTTGTCGAGGAAATAATCTTGCCGGCTCCATCTACTGCCCTTGGTGACCAATCGTACTTCTTCAAATTCGGGTTTGATGGCTCCTTCAATTTCCACGAAAGACCAATCTCCCCAAATGTTGCGTGATTTCATCACAGATGCCCCAGCTATGCGATGCGTATTTCCAGCGGCATCAATTCCTTCGGCAAATACTTCCAATTGGGTGCGACTGAAGCCTGCATTGTACACCCACATAGTGAAACGCACGTCTTCCCAGCCTTCGAATTTAGCCTTCTGCATTTCAATCGGGCGAACATAGTTTTTCATTTTACCAGTGAATGCCCCGGTGCCAATCTGAGCTTGCTCAGAAGTCAAACTATCAAATTCAAGAAAGTAATATGGCCCATTAGCAAAGACCTTTTTTCCTGCTCCCGATTCAAACATTGAATCTGGTGCCAATTGAGTTTTTTCTTCCCGAAAGAAGCTTGAGACTTGAATCCCCCTCAATTCATAATCGCTGGTCTTCTCAACTAGCTTGGAAGCATTCAACCACCTATGTTCTTCTTTTGAGACTTCTTCATTTGTGCAGAGTAGAAGCAAGGGCCTTTGGTCAGCTAGATCAGCGGCTATTTCTTTTGGGAACCTGCTGGGACCCATGAGTTGGATAATCTTCTTGCTCTCTGAAACAGAGGTTCGCGCCATGGATCCCCCCAAAATGGGGAGCGAAGTTTTTAAGGAGAAGAGAAACGCCAACCGACGACTTTCGTTGCTTCCGGATAATTCAAAATTCTCAGACCCGTGATGGAAGAAGGGCATGGGTATTACTGCCTGATAGTCCTGCGCATTGAAGCCTTTAAAGGAGTATTTCTCTAGGAGATTGACATCCGCTCTCATATTGGTTCCGAGTTCTTGATGATGCACAGAACCTTCCCAAAAGTAAAGTAGACTGAAGGCGACAACAAGGCTAAACGAGATAGCTCTTCTTCCTTTCAGCTGCAAAGAGCGTGAGAGCAGGTGCAGGGTATAAAATGCGTAGACGCCTATGACGTAATAGAAGATCCAAGCAAAACGTCCTAAGGATCTGAACTGCTTTAGGGGAGGAAGCAGATCGAGGAGAAAGTCTAAACCCCACTCCAGAGGTATGGCCATAGAAAAGAGCAGCAGAAGAATACTCGACCAAAAGGCCGACCTGAGGTTCGTGGGTAAGCTTCTAAGCAGCGGTGTGTACTTTTTCTTTCTGCGCATGCTTCGCACAACACGGAAGAGCCCATACACACAAAAGAGAAGTCCTCCAACACCAATGTAGGCCCAGCCTTCCCAGGTTTGATTTACTACAGTCACGAGCTTCTCAACATAAGGTTTAAGAGGCGGGTGATTTGGTAAGAAGATCGTATTGGGCTTGGCGTGGTAGGTGAATATTCCGTAGGGATCTGGAGTTCGATCCGGATGCTGATCAAAGTTTGCCGTGAACATGAAGAATAGCGCAACAGGCAATAGAGAGGCGCTTGCCAATGCTGCGAGTGATTGCTTCCAATCGGCCTTCTTGAAGAGAAGGTGGACAAGGCCTGCGAGCAAGACAAAAATGGAGAGGATCAAGCCCAAGTAGGGATGAACGAAAAAGAAGAATAAGATGCTTAAGAAGATGAGACCCGCCCAAAGCCATCTGCGATTTTGGCGCATCTGCAAAATGAAATACCATGTCATTGGGATCGCACAGAAATAGGCCAGTCCAAAATGGCCACTTAGCCGAAATACTTGGGGAGCAAGCATGGTGAGACTCAGTGCACCCACAGCAGCAAGCCAAATACGCAGTTTGAATTTTCGAAAAATCAAAAAGGTGAAGAAGTAGGAGATCGGAATGGACCATAGCAGGGCGCCATTCATGAAGGCAATTGGGCCGAGATTTGGAAACACTGCTTCAAGCCAACGATAGATTTGAAGCATGGCCGGTTGCCCATCCGTGAACAAATGCAACTCCTCATAAGGGTAATTCATGCCATTAAAATGAACGAAGGAATTGCCCCAACGCTCTTGATATAAAAAGGAGAAGTAGTTTTTTAGTCCATCACCACTGCTTGAAAACAAGAAACTTCCAGGCGAAATAAACTGGGGCCAATAGAAAAGTACGGGAACCACGAATGCCAAGGCA
>CAXAIH010000018.1:0-15608 GCA_963968755.1 uncultured Flavobacteriales bacterium | reverse complement strand
GTCTTGGGTATTGCAGTACCGTTTTTCCGTGCACAATTACGAAGACACAGCAGACATCTACAACTCACCTGTTTTCTTGGATCCTTCCTTTGATGGAAAAACCGACTTGATTGCGAAGGTGGGCGTGAACGACTTAAGCCCATCCTTCACCTTCCCAGACAATGGTGAAGATCGAGCTAATTTCTTGATTAAAAATAGCTTAGAAGTGAGCCCCGATATTAATCAAGACAACGACACCGTTTTTCATGTTCAGTCCTTTGACAGCTATTATGCCTACGATGATGGAGTGGCCGAACGTGCCTACAGCATCAATGGAACTGGAGCCATACTCGCTTACAGATTCTTTGCAGAAAAGGCTGATACCCTGCGGGGACTGCTGGTCAACTTTCCACGAATGCTCAGCAACGAACTGAATCGCAAAATCAACATTATGGTTTGGGATGATTTAAGCCTCCCACCTATTTATGAAAGTGGGCCGATTTGGGAAGTTACCTACCCAGATTTAAATGATTTCTATCGCTACACGATTGACCTTGACATTGGCGTAAGTGGAGAGTTTTATGTCGGTTGGCAGCAGCAGGACAGTAGAAAAATCTATGTAGGCTGGGACATCAACAACAATGCGGAAGAGAACATTTACTACAACCGTGATGGCGAATGGAAGCAAACTGCCTTTCAAGGAGCCCTTATGATCCGTCCTGATTTTGATCGAGCTCAAATTGTTCGAGCGGGTATTGATGAGGAAGAGGCCGTGGAGGAGGAAAATGATTTCGCAAGAACACAGTCTAGGGTTTTTCCGAATCCGAGCTCAGGTAAGCTGACGGTTGTTACGGATGTTCCATCCGAAATCGCATTGCACGATATGCAAGGCAGAATGTTACTTCAAAATGAAGTCATTGGTGAATTAATGTTAGACCTTAACGCTTATCCTTCCGGCTTGTACCTTCTCAGCATTCGAAACGCTCAGAATCAGCTGGAGCGTCATAAAATTGCCCTAAGAAAATAGATGTCTTCACAAGAGGAATCCGACGATTCGGATGAGCTATACGAACATTTTAAAGTTGTTGTAGACCCTGGCCAGGCCTTGTTGCGCGTCGACAAATTTTTGATGGATCGCATTCCTGACATCAGTCGATCTCGACTGCAAGCAGCGGCAAAAGCAAGTGCCCTTCTGGTAAATGAGAAGCCAGTAAAATCAAATTACAAAGTCAAGCCTGAGGACGTCATTCAACTTCTTCTACCCTTCCAAAAACGAGAACTTGAGCTGGTAGCTCAAGACCTTCCGCTCGACATTGTGTATGAAGACGACAGCTTAATTGTTTTGAATAAACGAGCTGGCCTCGTTGTTCACCCTGGCCATGGAAACTACGACGGAACTTTGGTCAATGGTCTCATTCACCACTTCGACAACCTACCCAATACCGGCGACTCCAGCCGTCCTGGCCTCGTTCACCGACTGGACAAACTCACCACTGGACTGATGGTGGTTGCCAAAACGGACCTTGCCATGACCAGCTTAGCAAAGCAATTTTCTGATCGAACTACAGATAGAACCTACTACGCACTTATTTGGGGTGATTTAGAGGAAGGCGGTCGAATTGAAGGGCATATCGGAAGAAGTTTGAAGAACCGAAAGGTGATGCAGGTTTTTGAAGATGGCGAATACGGAAAACCAGCAGTTACGCACTATATTGTTTTGGAGCGCATGGGTTATGTAACCCTGGTGCGCTGCAAACTAGAAACCGGAAGAACACACCAAATACGGTGTCATTTTAAACACATCGGTCATCCTCTCTTTGGCGATCCAGAGTACGGCGGAAATAAAATCCTGAAGGGAACCACCTTCACGAAGTACAAGCAATTCGTGCACAATTGCTTTACCATCTTATCACGACAGGCCTTACATGCAAAATCTTTGGGCTTCACCCACCCTGAAAGCGAAGAGCGCATGGACTTCGACAGTCAGCTTCCAAGCGACCTCGACGAGGTCATCAATAAGTGGCGTGCGTATATCTCTACTCGTAAAGTCTAGGACACCTTGAGCAATGCCATGGTGGCTTCGCGCATGATTTTACCATTGGACGTCCTGCGGAATTCTTTAAGCCAGTAGATGTGCTTCGGACGTTCGTACTTTTCTAGCACTGCTTCGAGCAATCCTGAATCCACCTTCGGGTATTCGTTTTGGGAACCTTCTAGCATCAATACAAGCCTCTCCCCGAGCAAATCATCCACTTCACCAAACACAAAAAAGGCAGCATCTACGTAGCTCAACAGTTTTGCTTCGATGCTTTCAGGAAAGAGCGTTAATCCACCCGAATTGATAACTGAATCCAACCGGCCGAGCAATTGAAGCTCAGTTTTAGACTTCAACTTTACTACATCCTTGGTTCGGATTTCTTTAGCACCTTCTTCAAGGCGAATCCAAAGTTCGTCTTGGTCGCCTTGCCGGATGTGAACTCCATCTACGGTCTTGAAATAATGATTCGGACTGTTTCCATTCAACTTCCGCAAAGCAATGTGAGAAGCTGTTTCTGTCATTCCATAGGTCTCATACACCACCGCATTTAATCCTTGAATGTTAGCCTTAAGACTTTCAGAAATGGAGCTCCCGCCCAGAATGATTTGCTTTATCTTAAAGTCGACCCCATCGTTGAGGCTCTTCTGCAATTGGTGAGGTGTGAAAGCTGCGAAGTCGTATGACCGTGAAGCGTCAATATTGGTTGAGGATGGGAGAATATGTAAGTCGAACCCTCCTACCAAGGCGCGAACCATCATCATACGTCCACCGATTTTATCTGCAGGAAGTTGAAGTAGAAGTTGGGCATTTGGGGCGAGTCCAAAAACTTGGAGGCTTCGTTTCGCTGAGAGGATTAGCCACCGCTTAGCTAAGTGAATTTTTTTTGGAATCCCAGTGCTGCCGGATGTGTGGCAAACGATTCTCTCTTCAGACAGCCATTGATTCAAGAAAGTGCAATGCTCCTTTAACCAAGGTATACCTTGATGTTCTTTGATCCACAACTCAAGGTCTTTACAATCGATTCCTGCGGGCAGTATCGTTCGCTCTAAACTCATCTAAATATCCTTCGAACGTCCCACTGAGCATTTTTATCGTAGTGAAGTTCTTCACCACGCATCTCCAAAGGGGCTATGAAGTTGTTCGTGAAGAGCCCTCCAGTGCCTAATCCTTGAGGCATTTTTAAATCGTATTGAGCAATCCATTGAGCAATCGCGTTCAAGCCAACATTCGATTCTAAGGCAGAAGTAGCCCACCATTTAATCTGATGATCTCTGGCAATCTCTATCCACTCTTCACAGGCTGCAAAGCCTCCCAACAGACTAGGCTTCAAAATGATGTAGGCTGGTTTGATACCCGTCAAAAGTGCTTCTTTTTCCTCCCTAGAATGAATGCCAATGAGTTCTTCATCTAAAGCAATGGGAATTGGGCTGTTGTTGCACAAGTCCTTCATAGCCTCTAAGTTTCCAGCTTTGATGGGCTGCTCAATAGAATGAATCTTAAACTCCGCGAGGCGGTCTAAAACTTTTGCCGCTTTACGCGGAGAAAAGGCTCCGTTCGCATCCAAGCGAATTTCAATAGCGCCGCTGCCATTGCTCTCGCGAATGGAACGAATCACTTCGATCTCCTCTTCTAAATCAAGCGCACCAATTTTCAGTTTAATACATCGGAATTTTTCATGAAGCTTGCTTTCAATCTGCTTCTCCATATGAGCTCGGTCGCCCATCCAAATCAAACCGTTGGTCCAGATTGATTTATTGCTCTTCACAAAGGCATTATCAAATAGGTTAAAGGCGCTTCCTGGAGTTTCAAAGCTTCTTACGCATTGCTCTAGCCCAAATTGGATTGACGGCCATTCGTCGAGGTACTCAGGGTGATCTTTGTATTCATCCCACTTATTACACACTTGCTGAAGGATGTCTTCGTAATTGGGGCGATCGTCAACGCTTAGGCCGCGAAAGATCCCGCATTCACCAATTCCGAACTTTCCGTCCCGCCCTTCTTTAATCATAAAGTAGGTTTCCTTCTTGTGCATGACACCTCGGGAGGTTCCTACTGAATTCTTGAATTGAAGAAGGTATTTTCGAAAATAGGTGTCGCTTGCTGACATTAAGAAAGTAGGATTAAACTGGCTCCAAAGATTAAACTAAAGAAGAAGGTACCCAAAGCTATTCGCTTTAATTCAGGCTCAAGATCTTGAGGATTGGAAACCTTTCGAACCTTTATGAGATTTAAGATGAATGGGGTAAAGCTGAGTAGGTAAACTGCTTGAAGCCCACTCCCAAAATTTAACAGCCAATAGAGAATGGAAAAAGACATTCCAAGGAGCAATATGGAGACTTGATATAGACCCGCCTTTTCAAATCCAAGGCGAACTACGACGGTGATCTTTCCACTTTCGCGATCATTTTTGATATCGCGCATATTGTTCATATTCAATACAGCTATACTAAAAAGGCCAATAGAACTTGACGGTAAGATTATATCCCACGACCAAGAGAGGCTATGCAGGTAAAAACTTCCTCCTACCCCAACTAAGCCAAAAAACAAGAACACGAATAGATCTCCCATTCCTCGATAACCATATGGATTTTTACCCATCGTATAGCGGACAGCTGCTGCTATAGATGCGAAACCCAAGAATAGAAATGTCAGTCCAATCCAGTCAAGTTCTTCAAACGCGGCCAGAAGTAAGGCAATTCCCGTCGAGAGAGCTAGTATTGCTGTAATGAACACAGCTCTCTTCATTGACTTCTTGGAAATGGCTCCACTTTGAACGGCACGTTCAGGACCAATTCGATGCTCGTTATCGGTTCCTTTTAGGGAGTCACCTAGGTCGTTTGCAAGATTTGAAAGGACTTGAAGTAAGACCGTAGTTAGCACAGCGAGGTAAAAAACCTGCACATTGAAAGCCCCTTTCGAGAAAGCTAGCAGACTTCCAAGAAGAATGGAGGAAAGTGCCAATGGCAAGGTTCTTAGGCGAAATGCTTGAATCCAATGTTTCATCAACTGCTCTAGCTATTAGCAAAACAGATGGTAGGGAGGTTCAAGAGCTCGACCATCATTTCTTGAGGAAATTGAAATATTCACGAAGAATCGGGGCATTTTCTAATCGAGGGGTGATGACTTCCAAAATGGCGGCACCCTCAGCAGCTTGAAATGCATCCCATTGATCTTGCCAGTCTGATTGCTGCTCTGAAACAAAGTACTTTAAGCCGTAAGCCTTCGCAAGGTGTTCACCTGAGATCTGATGATGTGTCTCCATAAAGCGCTCGTATTGCGGGATTTCATTGGGTCCCTGAATAAATCTAAAGATTCCTCCTCCCCCATTGTTAACGACAATGACCTTCAAGTTCTGTGGAAGGCTATCGTTCCAGAAGGCGTTCGTGTCGTACAGGAAGGCGACATCGCCTGTGATTAAGTAATTCCTTTTGCCAGATCTACTTGCGAAACCAGAAGCCGTTGAAGTACATCCGTCAATTCCACTGGTGCCTCTGTTGGCGTAATAGCGCACTCCTTTAGGTCTTTCAAAGAGTTGAGCATATCGAACTGCGGTGCTGTTCGCCAAATGAATGATTGAGTCTTCTAAATGGTTTCCAAGAAGTTGATCGAACACCCAGAGGTCTGAATATTTAAGTTCCTTGATAAAGGATTCGTGGCGCTCAATTGTCTTTGCATTTAGATCGTGCCAAGAAGTTGAGAAATCAGAACTCCCTTTGCTCTCAAAGCCTGATAGTATTTGAATAAAATCAGAATCTGCTAATCGCAAATCTTCCGTCAAGGAGCCGAAAGTATCTTGGAGGTAATCTTCGCGATGACTGCGCCAAACCTTCAAGGACTTCAAAGACCTCAAGTAGGTCTTAATTTTCTTCGAAATAAGTTGACCTCCGATGTAGATGACAAGGTCTGGCGCTACCAGCTCCATTTCTGGCATAAGCACTCGATCGAGGTAGGCAACGGTGCCTAGCTCTTCGGTATTACTCAAACTCTCTGTCATCACCACTAGGCCAGGGTGTAGCTTCTTTAAGCTCTCTAAGCCTAGCCAAGCTTCGTCTGATTGACCAATGATGAGCATAGGACGTTCAGCCTTTCTCCAGGATTCAGATAAGCGCTCAAGGCTCTCTTGATTTAGGCCTACTTGATACTTTGTTTGAGCTATAACCTGAGGTTGACGATCCTCGACCTTATCTGCGCCGTAGAAAGGTTCTTCGAGAGGAACATTGAGATGAACCGGGCCAGGCTTACCTGCTTCTGAATTGATTACAGCTTCGTTGAGCAAGCGCTCGTTCATCGCGCGTCGAGACTTCTCTTGAACCCGAATCTCAGCTTCCCATTTAACCATTGAACCGTACACGCCTAATTGGCGAATGGTTTGACCTTCTCCCTGATCGATTAAATCTTCGGGTCTATCTGCAGAAAGTATAATGAGCGGAACCCCTTGATAATATGCCTCAGAAATAGCCGGAGCATAGTTAAGAAGCGCAGAACCTGAAGTACAACATAGAATACTAGCCCTCTTAGAATGAAGAGAGCGACCCAAGGCAAAAAAACCTGCGGAGCGCTCATCGGCGATGGAATGCAAGTTAAAATTGGAGTGCTCAACAAAGGCTCGGATGAGTGGAGCATTTCGAGAACCGGGCGAAATAACCACATCGTGAATTCCTTGTTCTAGAAAGATTTTGAAGAGGTTGTGGAAATCGTCCATAAGTGAGCGTCAAATATACAACCGACCTCGGACAAAGTTCAACTAAGAAGCTCCCGAATGCTTTGGGACTTCAATTCGGTCTCTTCCCACTCTGAATTCGGATTTGAGTCAGCGGTGATTCCACCCCCTACGTAAATTATGGTTTTGGTCGAGTCCATCTGAGCGCCTCGCAAGTTCACGTAGAGGGCAGTGTTGCCTTCCGGCTTATAAATACCCAAGAAACCCGCATACAAGCCTCTATCATACTCCTCTAGCTGATCTATGAGTTTCAATGCCTTTGTTTTCGAAAGACCACCGACTGCTGGCGTAGGATGAAGCTTTCGAAGTACCTCTTCTAGTTGGTCAGGCCGAATATTGAATTCCAACTCTGTGAGCAAATGCTTAACATTTCCTGCTTGCCTTTCTTTAACTTCGCTTATCCCAACAGAAGCATCAAAAGCACGAAGAATCTCTGACATATAGGAGGTAACAATTTCTTGCTCCCGTATTTCTTTCTGCGACCATGAGGCGCCCTTGAGAGGCAATGTTCCGGCTAAGGAGTATGTTTTGAAAGAGCTTCCGTTCCCGTGAACGAGTACCTCAGGGCTTGCGCCAAGCCAGACTCCATGCAACTCGGATTCAAGAAGGTAGACAAAAGCTGTTGGACGAATCGCCGCAAGTTTTTCGAAGAGAAGCTTAAACGATGTTTGGGGAGTAGTAAGTTGAATGCGACGTGAAAAAACCACTTTTTCAAGATCATCGTCAGACTCAATTCTAGAAATGAGCTCGTTTAGCTTAGCTAGATATTCTGCCCGGCCTATGTCATTCTGGTCTGGAAGCATTGGAAGTTGAATATCTCCTGAGGCATTCTTTTCATCAACAATTGACCATTGTTTTTTGCCCGTAAATTCTGAGAGTACAAAGGAGTTTGGAATGAGTCCTTCCAATAGTCGTCCTTGGACCACTTGCACTTCAGATTCATGTGGAAACCTGTATGTAACTCTAGCGTGCATTCAAAAAAAATCCCCCTTCAACAAAGTCGAAGAGGGATTTGATAAAGTTAGTTTCTATTATCTATTGAGCTGAACTTTCGAGTAAGAAGTTCCTTCTTTATGCTGCACTGTAATCAAGTACATGCCATTTGGAACATCTTGGAAGTCGATCATATGAGCTGAGCTAGAACTGTAGTTCTCAACTGACGCTGTAAAGATTACTCTTCCTCGGACATCGTAAGCAACGATATCAAGCTTTCCTTCTACATCCAATTCAATTTCAAATTGTCCATTGCTCGGGTTCGGGAATAGGTTCATCTCAAAGTTCTCCGTCAATTCCTGAAGCCCTGAAGCTACATTTACTTGAACTGAAGCAGAATCCACGCATCCTTCAGCATCAGTCACAACGAACCAATAGATGTTATTCGGTGCATCAGCATAAAGAGTATCCGTTTCACCTACTACATTGGAGTTAGTAGATCCATTATCAATACGCCACTGATATGTGGAGAATGGCTGATTCGCTCCTGTAACGTTAGCAGTAATATCAGCTTTACCTTGTCCAGTAATATTCGTTTGAGCGAAAATCACATCCAAATCATCTGGTCCATCAACGTTAGCAATTGCAGTTTTAACGCAGCCTGCTGCATCAATTACTACTACATTATAGACGCCAATTGAAAGGTTAGATTGGTTGGGTGCACTGCTTCCATTATCCCAATTCACTACATAAGGTGTTGTACCACCTGAAATATTCACAGCGACCGTACCCAAATCATAACTACATGTTACGCTTGAACCTGTAGACGTTACTGTTGGTGCATTTGGATCGATTAGCGTAACCGACTCTGTTCGAACACAATTGTTTGCGTCTACTACAGTCACATCATAAGTACCCGTAGTTAAATCAATCGAGCTGCTCTGGTTTTGTGAGTTGCTCCAGATATAAGTGTAAGGAGGGACACCTCCGCTAGGCATCACATTTGCCACCCCATCATTTGCACCACAAAAACTAGGATTAGAAGAGTTTGCCGAAGAAAGGGCAAGCGTATCAGGATCCATCACCGTGATTGTGATTGTAGCAGAACAATTGCTGCTATCGGTCACAGTCACTGAATATGCTCCTGCTGAAAGGTTGCTATCTGTAGCGTTTGAACCACCACCGGCCCATATGTAGCTGTAAGAAGGAATCCCTGAAGTTACATTCACAGAAGCAGATCCGTCTGCATCACCAGCGCATGTAGGATAAGTAAATTGTCCTGCAATCACCGGATTTGCACCGAGGACAATCACGCTTTGCATGTTCTCGCAACCCAAGGTATCCGTAGCAGTTACTGAATATATATCACCGGCTATCCCAGTAATAGAACTTGAGCTAGCCCCTGTACTCCATTCATAAGAATAAGGTCCATAAGAACCCGTGGCCAATGCCGTAGCACTACCATCGCTGTTTCCACAACTAGCTGGTACTGTAGTAGAGGACAAACCAATTAGTGGAAGCTGAGCAACATAAATTGAATCGTCATAAACACATCCAATTTCATCAATTACGTTCACGCTCACATACCCAGAAGAACCTACGGTAACTGAATCAAAGAGTGAGTTGTTTGACCAATTGTAAGTAGCAAATTCTTGAACCGTATTAATAACTGTAGTTCCCCCGAAACAAAAATTGGTTGAATCATCAAGAACTTGTCGATCACCAACTCGACCAAAATTTGTTCTCAAAAGAAGAGTTATTCCTGTTACGAGCGGATTCACTGTAGTGTGGTAAGGATCTCTAAATCCTACGCCATCATAAAAGTCTAGATAAAGGAAAGTATCAGAAGTGGCTTTATAATTCGAATATCCCAATCCCATATTCGTAGGATTAATTTGAACGATAGAGATAAAGTAATCGCCTGGAGTTAGGATTCTACCTCCACAGCCCAATTCCATTGTATACCAATCTGCGGTCGCACTAGTTACTTTGAATACTCTAGAAGAATCAATGAGACTGTCAGGACCAGGATTCCCTCCTGCCAAGGCTGTATCGTTAAATGTGTACAATCTCAAGCGCACTTCGGACCCAACAGCTGGAGAGTTTAGATAGAATGAAACTGTACTTAGAGTATCTGTTTGCCAAACTTGGACCTTGTGTCCAAATTCAATTACCGAGTTATTTCCAATTCCATTAACCGCTGAACTGTCATCCCTTGCCAAAATGGTATCCGAAATAAGCAGACGTGTGTAGGTCGTGTCATTGTCTGCAACTGTATCATTTTCTGCAATTGAAACATGCGCTTCAGCTGTAAATGCCCCAATAGAAGTTGGCGTAAAAACCGAATTATTAAAAATGAAAGTCGAATCTTCCCCCTTGAATAAAGTGTCGATTAAGAAGCTGTCTACATAGGAAGTACCTAGTACAGAAACATCCATTTTGACATCTGTAATTGTTGAATCCCCGGAGTTACCCGCTCGTGCTCCAAACTCAAAGCTTGGGTTTTGGTTCAAAGGGACTTGAGTGAATCCGTTAAAGGCAGTGTTAATTTGGGTTGAAGCTGTTCTTAATGCTGCCGCATTAGCGTCGTATTCTCCACGAATACCTAAATCATATGTCAGCGCTCCCAAAAACTGACGTGTACTAAATGTTGGACCACTTGCTCCGCCACCATATCCTACGTTTGGACCTGTCTCAATGGTAAGAGTCCCATCAGTGAAGGTAGAAACTCCACCTGCATAGGTCATATATCGTAGCGTTGGTCCTGAGGTTATAGAAACAAAAAATCCATAGGTAGAACCCGCTGGAATCAATAGACCAATATTTCCGCCAACAGCAGAAAGACCTGAACCTGATCCTGTGGCATTCCACCTTCCAAGACTTGTCCATCCATTACCCGCGCTAATAGCTCCTGGGGCTCCACTTATAGCGGTCGTGTTATACCAAAGTTCAACGGTACAAGAACCGCCATTCAAGTAGTAAGAAAGACTGTCGATTACAATATCGTTCCCTGTAGCGCTCAAGTTACATGTTATACCGGCCTGTCCATTGTTGCTAATAAGGGGCGGTACTGTGGTTACTGTCCCTTGACCAAAAGTCAAAAAGGAAAAAAATGTAGCAATTCCTAGAAAGAAAATTCTTTTCATATCAAATTAGTTCTGTAGTTGTTCGCGGCTAATTTATTAAAATATGAAGACAAATAGGCACAAAAAAACCCCTTCTCTTTTCAGAAAAGGGGTTTTTAGAAGATTTTGAACTTCTCTATTTCGAGATCTGGAACTTCTTGAAGAAGGATTCGTTTTGAGTTTTAACGCTAATCACGTACATTCCGGTAGGTAGTTCAGTAACATCTACTTGAACTTCATTCTGGCTTTCGCGCTGAATGTTCGTCGTAGAGATTAAGGCTCCGTTCAGTCCATAAATATCTAGAGTGAACTCGGACGCATCAACATCAAGACTGAGTGTCAATAGATCTTTTGCTGGATTTGGGAAAAGAGAAAAACCAATTTCCTGATTCATCAAAAGAACCCCAGTTGGAACTTGCAAGCTGTATTGAGCAGAGTCAACACAACCGTCGCTGTCCGTAACTCTGAACCAGTATAGTCTGTTTGGTGCATTTGAATAAACAGTATCGTTTTCACCAGCGATCACCATGTTTGTTGACCCTTGGTCTAACAACCACTCGAACAAAGTGTAATTCGGTGTAGCACCGGAAGGAGAACCAACTAAGTCAGCTTTACCTTGACCTGTAACATTGTTCTCGCTGAAGGCGATTGACAATGGAGAAGGTCCATTTACATCTGCTGTAGTAAGTCGTACACAACCAGCGGCATCAGTTACAACTACGTTGTAGGTTCCAACCGCAAGCGAAGTTTGGTTTGAGTCTGTACTTCCGTTACTCCAAGCATATACGAATGGAGCTGTACCACCAGCAACAATAACTGCTACATCACCTAGATCGTAACTACACGTAACGCTGGAAGAAACTGAAGTTAAGCTCTGTGCGTCTGGATCTATTAAGCTAACTGAAGCAGTGAGGACACATCCGTTTGCATCTGAAACAGTTACATCGTAGGTTCCAGTTGTAAGGTTAATGCTACTCGCTTGGTTCTGACCATTTGACCAGAAGTAAGTGTAAGGGGCAACACCACCAGTAACGCCGGCGTTTGCAACTCCATCATTAGATCCACAAGTAGTTGGATCGCTTGAGTTGGCAGTACTGAGATTTAAGGTATCTGAATCCATAACATCCACATTCATGGAAGCTGAGCATCCACTGCTATCTGTTACGGTAACACTGTAGGAACCTGCTGAAAGACCAGATTCTGTATCACCAGTTCCACCGGAGCTCCAGTTGTATGAGTAAGAAGGAATTCCCGTTATAACAGAGATGATGGCATTACCATCAGCGTCACCTGCACATGTCGGTGAGTTGTAAGAACCTGCAATCGTTGGAAGCGCACCTAAAACAATAATATCTTCAGAGCGCGCGCATCCAACTCCATCTGTAACAGTCAAACTATAAATTCCACCTGCCAAATTCGACACAGAACCAGAATTAGAGCCATCATACCACTCATAAGTGTATGACGGGAAAACGCCAGCTGCTAAAGCAGTTGCATCACCGTCTTTCCCACCGCATGAGGCAGGATTTGATGAAAGCGTTAATCCTATTTGAGGATATTGTGAAACTTGAATCGAGTCTGAATAGGAACATCCAATCTCATCAATAACAGAAACACTAATCACACCAGGGTTATTAACTGTTACCGAGTCAAACAATGTGCTGTTCGACCAGCTGTATGAATCATAAGAGCTCAATGTTTTCACAACCGCCGGTGTTCCGAAACATGCGAAACTTGTATCTGCAAGAACATTTGGACTCCATGGATTACCAAAATTTGCCCGAATCTTAAACGTTACTTTGGCAACATTTGATGTTGACGTGAAAAAATCGGTCCAAATGGTGTCGTTATTTGAGACATAGTATGAAACTCCAACATCTCCTTCAATATCGGACGTGAAGCCAAGCCCCATATTATTTGGGTTGACCTGATCTATGGCAACCATATACACTCCAGCACCCAGAACAGCACCATCACAACCTATAGGTAAAGTAACCCATTGTGCCGTGGCAGAAGTCACATTGTAAACTCTTGAAGAATCGATTGGTTCGAAATAATTTCCTGTCGCTCCAATCTGAAACCCTAAAGTTTGTGCTGTATCCTGCTTATAAATGATCACTCGCGCTTCAGCGCCAACAGTAGCACTATTCAGATAAAAAGAAGCCGTAGTTAAAGTGTCTGCAACTTGAAGTTCGAAAATGTGTCCAAACGTTGCCACAAAACCTGTAACCCCAAGACCACCAGAAACTGAAGAATCATCACGCGCAAATACAGTGTCGGTGATAACTATATTTAGGGCCATTGTATCATCAATGGCTAAAGTATCAGTTTGATCCATGGTCACATAGGCCTTCATTTCATAATCGCCCGTTGAGGTTACATTAAAAGAAGAGAAGGTTACTGATGAATCCTGCAATGAAGCAAGCGTGTCTACCAAAGCAGAGTCAATGTATGCGTTTCCAATGACATCCGCAAAAACCTTAGTTCCTGAAATGGTTCCTGTAAAGGAACTTGCAGCGGTAGCACCAAATTTTAGAGCTGCTACCTGATTTAGTGGGATATGAGTATAACCTGGTGAAGCCGTAAATCCAGAAGGCAAGACGCTCACTCCAGTTAAAGAGGCATTGAACCCTGGTGGGATAACAATATCCAAAGCGTAATCCTCAGTTTCTCCCCAATTGTAATTTCCACATGGACCTAAAACTCCATTTTCCGTCACGACAACTCGCAAACGTACGGTAGTACCTGCTGATGAAACAGGAGGAGAAATCGTGAAGTTTTCAGTTGTAGCCGATCCATCTGCCTTTGAGTGAACATTTTCTCCCGCATCTGTGAAATCGCCATCGGCATTCCAGTCGATGTAGACTTCCATGGCATGGGCGTAAGCCGACCCACCATTGCAATCTCCAGATGTGACCGAACATGAATAGTTAAATCCTGGATTCAGAGCACCAGGGGTACTCGTGTAATCAGTGTATACAGCGCAAGCTGTTGACGATTGATTGATGACGCTTCCAACCGTAACATTCGTAATGTAGCTGTCAATAGTTGAATTTGCACTCGACGTACAATAGCTCTGTGCCTTGAGGTTTAGCGTTCCAAGCCCCAAGAAGCCGAGAGTCAGGAGTGCTAGGTGAACTTTTTTCATACTTGTTGATGTTTAGTTACATGCGCTGTAGAGATTCAAAAATAGCAAATATTAACGTTCGCAAGATTCTCGTGGAGTATACTCGTAATCAGACAATTTTTTCTTAAGATCATCGAAATCACTTCTGTTCTAGTCGAAAAACAGACGTTTTTTGATCGAACGATCTGTTCAATAACTCGGATTCAATCCAATGCAGTAGCAAGGCCTCATACGATTGTAAATCAGATTTATACACTTCACTAGACGCGAAATGTAACTCAAATCTTTGTGCCTTTTTCGATAGCAAACTTTGAATGCAAAGATCAGGTAAATCTTCACCCCATGAACTGCTCTTCTTTAATAGGATTGCATATATAAAAAGCTGATGCACCTTATCCTTTGGCTTTGAAGAGGCGAAGACAGCCTCAATTTCTCGATAATTCAAATCCGATTGCTCAACTTTCCCGGTTTTATAATCCACGACCGTCAAACGACTATTTCTCAACTCTATCCGATCAATGAATCCTTTCAGCTTAATCGACCTTCCATGAAGTTGAAGTTCACAGCTTAAAAATTCTTCCAGCGCTATAATCTTCAAGCTATTACCTGATTTTACGAAACTGCGGTCTTGCTGTATGACGTCATGCACCGAATCTTTTACGAGTCTAAATAGGAACGGCCGACGACTTAGAACCTCTTCAATTCGAGCTGTTAGGGAGATTTCCATTTGATGATCCACCTTCATTTGGTCGAAAGCGGCGGAGCTCAATTCTTCTCCCACAAAGGGTGCGTAGAGTTTCTCCAATACATCGTGCGTATAGATTCCCAATTGTGAGAACATTTCAAAATCATCTAATGAAGATGGTCTTCGAATACCGAGCAAATAACTCCTTGTAAACTCCTCTGGATCGCGCAACATAGAGCTGAGTGCACTTGCTGAAAGCCCCTTTTCCAAAAAAGCCCAAACACGTTCTTTCCAATCTTGAGGCTTCCAGTCAATCGCGTCTCTATTCACTGCTGAAGGAACTTCAGAAATCATTTTTTGATTCTGCACCCCATGTTGATATTCCAGCTGCTTTAGTATGCGACTTTGCTCGCCGGTCATAATATCCATCCCGTTTTCGAGGTAGAGAACGCTTATTCCGCGAGCTCCAATAAACAACCTATAAAGATGATACGCCATCAAAGAGTCGTGATCAGACTGCGAGGGCAATGAAAAAGCCGACTTGAGTTCAAAGGGAATAAGCGAGTTGTACGTCTTTTTACCTTGAATTTCTCCTTCATTCATATTGCAAAGAATGAGTTCATCAAAATTCAATGCACGGGTTTCCAGCAAACCCATAATCTGAACAGAAGCATCCTGATCCCCTTTCACAACAATTCCTTTCGAACGCACCTCTGTAAGAAATAACTCTCCAAATGCGGATTCTACCTCCATTCCTGTACTTAAACTTTGAAAGACAATCCATTCTCGAAGAATTAAGTCACGGGCAAGCGTCTCCAAACGACTGCTCTTTACACCGTCATCCTGACCATTTAATTTTTCTTCAATTTCACTTTGACTCGGTCTTGATTTAGCTACCGAAAGGAGCTCCTTCAAGTTCGCATAAGCCTCTGTTCTTCCCAAACTCAACTTCACGGAGCAATTGATGTCGGCCTCAAACTGCGCCAGCATAGGCAACAAGG
>CAXAIH010000017.1:0-15862 GCA_963968755.1 uncultured Flavobacteriales bacterium | reverse complement strand
GAGCTATTGATGCCTACAATACGCTCGACTTTTTGCTTTTTTATAACTGGAAAAAAGAAGGTCTTTTCAAAGCGCAGTTTAAGTTCTTGATAAACAATGCCTTGAATTTGGACTACTCTTCGAATGGCTATACCTATTCGTATGTCTTTGGTACGCAGGTAACAGAAAATTTCTATTACCCTCAAGCGGGTGTCAACTTCCTTGTTGGCTTGGATCTAAGCTTTTAGATTTTAAGTCGATCTGCACAGGAGTTATGGTTATCCCGTTCTGGTTCTTGCTAGGATGTTCACATTCCGCAAGAAGTGCCTTGAAGTAGTCGAGTCTTTTTTCACGCTTGTTCCAATAGGCGTTTTGTAAACCAACACCTGAGAAACCGCATTCTTTGGCGGTTCCTATGCGCTCTAAAGTAGCCCCACCAAGAGCGAACACTCGATTTCTTGACTTCTCGATAGCACCTTGCAATTGGCGTTGATTAAAAAGGGAACTGAACACACGAGTTCCATGCCGATCAAAAACAGGCTTAAGAAAAGCATAGTCGTACTGCTCCTTGGCATTCAGGAGTTCTTGAATGTTGTAGAAAGATGTGCTGATTTTTAAGCTGGGTCGCAACAGTTGAAGAAAGGCGAGTTGGACCGCCAAGCGAATTCCCTTTTGTCGTTGCTTTTTCCCAATATGAATACCGCGCAACTTCATTGATCGACTCAAGCCATAATGCGAATGCATCACAATACGATTTCTGAACTCCTGAGGTATTAAGTTCAGGTAAGCTTTCATTTTCGAACGACTCCATTTGTTCTTCTTTACATGAAGAATCTGAAGTCCATTCTTGAACAAGTCAATAATCTCGGGTATTTCGGACTTTGACTTTACACTACTGGTGAAGAGGACGAGTTCCACGTTGAGCTGTTTTTCCTTGATGTGTTAGGGCATTCAAGATGTTAGGGTCTTTTTCGAGCACATTACCAACAACCAAGATCTCCGCTCCAGCTTGGTAAGCAAGTTCCATTTTTTCGATACTGTCGATGCCGCCGCCAACTATGAGCGGGAGCTTAGAAATGTCTTTTACGGCTCGAATCACTTCAGGCCTGATTGGGTTGAGCGCTCCACTTCCGGCATCCATATAGATAAGCCTCATCCCGAGCATTTCAGATGCAAGGGCCGTTTTTCTAATTAGGCTGATGTTGGTCTGGGAAATAGAGTTGGTTTCACTTTTTTCAAGAACAGAGCTTTGCTTTCCTCCATCAAGAACCATATAAGCTGTTGGGATAATCTCTATTCCGGAAGCGTATAATTCAAAGGCCGCTTCTACATGTTTTCCAATGAGGAAATCTGGATTTCGTCCGGATACAAGGGATAAGAATAACATAGCATCAGCGCGCGCATCAATTTGATCGTTGTCGCCAGGGAAGATCACCAAGGGCTTGTTTGAAATCCGTTTTACGATTTCCATGCAAACCTTAAAGTCGTTCTCATCCACGAAAGAGCCACCGAAGAATATCCAATCAACTTGTGCTTTGTTGATTTGCTCAAAAAGTTTTTGAAGATGAGCTTCACCTGCTTTGTCGGGGTCGATGAGTACGGCTAATCCGCGTTCACCTCTACGACTCTTTTCAAGTATACTCTCGTAGACCATATAACAATAATAAACTATTGGTCATTGAAGCAGAGCACATAGTTGTCATTACTTTCAAACCTCAGATGAAGCCTGAACAGCTCTTCATCTTTATGGAAGCTGGCGCGCACATGCTCACCTTCAGGCTCTACTAATATATGTTCCTTAAAGTCTATTCCACCTGAATGGTGATACTTGAAGGCGCATTCTTTTGCGCACCAAATCCGGTAGAGGTTCAACGATTTTGTGCAATCGAAGAGTTCCTGCTCCTTTTCATTGATAAACTTGTGGGCAATATTTCTAATTTTTTGCTGAGGCAATTCGATGTCGATGGTCGGTTTGAATGCATTGCTGATAAGAACAGCGACAAATCTCTTGGAGTGCGAAATTGAAATTCGTTCTTTACGCTCGTCTGCAACTGGCCTTCCATAGGCGTCGTAAGAGATGTTCGTCTTCTCGTGAAAGTAGTGGTTTGCAATTATCCGGCTGGCCATCCACTCTTTCCTTCGCCACAGAGTCTGAATTTCATTAATTCTGTGCGCTTCTTTTGAATTTGGTTCTAGCAGATTCTTGAGCTCAGCTTCCTCTTCTGAAATGGTCCAAATCCCTAGATAATATTTGCTTTCTCTTCGTTCTTCTATCAGAGGCATTGCGCTTACAAATGAACTGCAAATTCAATGCGAAGTATTCGTATTTTCGCACAAATTTTAAACGAGTACCTATGAGTAACACAGAAACAAGTGTACGTCCAGCCCACAAAGTGAAGGACATATCACTTGCTCCTTGGGGCAGAAAAGAAATTGAATTAGCTGAAGCCGAGATGCCAGGCTTAATGTCCTTGCGGGAAGAATTTGGAAATGAAAAACCCCTCAAAGGTGCACGCATTGCAGGATGTCTTCACATGACAGTTCAGACTGCTGTCTTAATTGAGACGCTTGCTGAACTCGGAGCTGAGGTGAGTTGGTCATCGTGCAACATCTTCTCTACACAAGATCACGCGGCCGCCGCAATTGCTGATGCTGGGATTCCAGTTTATGCGTGGAAAGGCATGAACGATCAGGAATTTGACTGGTGCATCGAACAAACACTTTTCGCTTTTGAAGACAACAAACCATTGAACTTGATTTTGGATGATGGTGGAGACCTTACGAATATGGTCTTCGATCGTTACCCAGAGTTGGTTGAAGGAATCCGAGGATTGTCTGAAGAAACTACAACGGGAGTGCATCGTTTGTATGAACGTCAAATCAACGGAACACTTCTTTTACCTGCAATCAATGTGAACGACAGTGTGACCAAATCAAAATTCGACAACAAATACGGTTGTAAAGAATCATTGGTAGACGCCATTCGACGTGCAACCGATGTGATGATGGCTGGTAAAGTTGCTGTTGTTGGTGGTTATGGTGATGTTGGAAAAGGTTCAGCTGCCTCATTGGCCGGAGCTGGAGCACGCGTAATCGTTACTGAAGTGGATCCAATTTGTGCATTACAAGCTGCGATGGACGGATTCGAAGTGAAGCCTATGCTTGATGCAATCCCAGAATGCGACATCATTGTTACTGCAACAGGGAACAAAGACATCATCGGTGAGAAGCACTTTAAGTTGATGAAAGATAAAGCCATCGTTTGTAACATTGGTCATTTCGACAATGAGATTGACGTAGCATGGTTGAACAACAATACAGGTGATTCGAAAGTTGAAATTAAGCCTCAGGTAGACTTATATAATGTCAACGGAAACGATATCATTTTGCTAGCCGAAGGTCGTTTGGTAAACTTAGGTTGTGCCACTGGTCACCCTTCGTTTGTAATGTCGAACTCGTTCACGAATCAAACACTGGCTCAATTGGAATTGTGGAACAACCACGAGTCATACAAGAACGAAGTTTACACGCTTCCTAAGCATTTGGATGAGAAGGTTGCTAAGCTACACCTAGTTAAAATTGGTGTTGTTCTCGATACCTTATCGAAAGATCAAGCTGATTATATTGGTGTCAAAGTAGAAGGTCCGTATAAGCCGGATCACTACAGATACTAGAAAAGAATCTCAAGGAAAAGAGAAGGTCGTCTACAGAAATGTGGTCGGCCTTTTTTATTTTAAGATGAACTAATTTGTGATGTGCAGGACGTCGCCATCAAAGGTGGTGAAGTACGGTTTCAAAGGAAGGCTGGCTGGTCCATTCAAAACGCTTCCATCCGTCAATACATAATTTGTTTTGCTGCAAGAATCTACGGCTAGGAGATTGAAGCTGTCGACATAAGCCACGGAGCAAGATTTTTCAGGATCGTAAGGCGTATGTCGTTCATAAGCAGAGAATTCTTCGAATGAATTTCGGTAAACAATAATGCCTTTTGAGCCACCAATAACATAAGCCCATCCACCTACCACTTGCAATTGTTGATAGAGCGGATCGGTTGGATAAACGTATAAATCGACTGCAACATTTGGTATACCTTGGTAGGCATCGGTTCCTCCACAAGAGGAGAGCGCTATGAACACGCTTAAAACTGCCGATTTGAAGAATGCACTTTTGCTATCTTTACCCATTCAGCAAAGATGACAAAAAGGACTCTATTTTTTCTACTGCTTTTCTTGGGCCTTGCAACTTTACCGGCAAGCGCTCAAAAGGGGCCAAAGCAGGTTAGGAAAAAGACAAAGAGTGAGGCCCAAAAACAATCTGAGAAATATTCCGAAGATGAGCGTTTCGCTCAGTATTCCGCGAATTTGCATGGGAAACATCAGTCCAAGGCAACGAAAAAAAGAATGAAGGCAAGCGCCAAACGGTCCAAGAGGCATAACAACAATCGTCGCGAGTTTTTCTTGAGCCGTTGGTATAAAAATGCAACCAAAAGGAAGTAATGGAACTCGAGGACTTACTCTATTTCGGCTTCATCATCGGAAGTATCATTTTCAGCTTCTTGCGGAAGAAAAAGAAAGAAGGTAAAGAGAGGTCCAAAACCCTAAGTCCGGCACAGAGATATGCTCAATATCAAACCGAGCTTTCCGAAAAAGGTGAGCCCGAGGTTCGAGTTAAGCCGATTATAGCCCCTACCGTTCAAAAAGAAGAAGCTCGTTTTGCACCGAAAAGCGACCCGCTCGCTCGTTCTTTTGGGGCGAAGAAACCTGTGCCAGAGACTAAACGTAAATTAATACAAGATGGATCGAGTGCGCCCCGTCGTGAGTTGATTTTCAATATGGTAAGGAAAAAGAAACCGCCTGTCCATTTCAACTTGCGAGATGCAATCATTTATGAGACCATCTTAAAAAGGCCGAAGTGGTAAAAGGACGACCGTCATTATATTTGGATAAGTGGTCCGTTTTCCTACTTTTACGGCCTTGTACCCACTGGGGGTGCCATTTCGCAAAAACTGAATAGTATGAAGATTAAACTCTTAGCTTTTCTAGCATCCATTTTCCTCATTGGATCTGTTGCTAACGCACAGCTAGGATCAGGTGGAATAAAAGGAAAAATCATCGACGCCGAATCCAAAGAGACCTTGCCTTTTGTTAATGTAGTCATTGAACAAAATGGCCTCACGGTCACGGGAGGATCAACGGATTTCGATGGAGTTTATTTCATCAAGCCAATTGGTCCTGGAGAATACACAGTAAAAGTGAAATATGTTGGATACAAACCAGTAATGGTAACTGGGGTGCTTGTGAAGTCTGACAAGATCACGTTTAAGGATATTAATATGACTAGCTCAGTAGAGCAACTCGAAACATTTGAAGTAATCGAATACACAGTGCCTCTTATCGATAGAGATGGTGGCCCTTCTGGAACTTCTATGACCGGTGACGATTTCAAAGCAATGGCATCTCGTTCTGTAACTGGAATTGCTGCTCTAGCAGCTGGGGTTGTTACTACAGATAATGGTACAGGAGATCAAAGTTTCCGTGGAGGTCGTACAGATGCGAACTTCGTGTATATAGATGGTGTGAAAGTGCGTGGTGGTGGTTCATTGCCTCAATCAGCTGTGCAGCAAGTCGACGTTATAACTGGAGGTATCCCTGCTCAATATGGGGATGCAACAGGTGGTATTGTTAGTCAGACTACAAGAAACCCGGGTAGAAAATATTCTGGTGGTTTTGAGTATTTCGGTTCTGGTGCTAAAATCGGTGACCGTGTTTACGGATTAGATCCTTACGGTTTTAATCAGTTGGAATTTAGCCTCACTGGTCCAGTCTTATTCACCAAGAAGGATTCATTGCAACCTTTCATCAGCTTCTTCTTGTCAGGAAATGTGAATAGCAGAGTTGAGCGCCAGCCTTCTCACATTGGATATTGGAAAGCCAAAGACGATGTTCTTAGAGATTTGAATTTGAGTCCACTTCGCTTGAGCACAACCGGAGGAAACGCCATTCCAAACGCTGACTTTCTTCGATTGGAAGATTTCGAGAATGTAGACGCCCGTCCTAATGCTGCAAGTCGTGGAATGAATGTCTTTGGTAAGTTGGTGTTCAACACAGGACTTCAGTCAGACCTCATTTTTGGTGGAACTTTCAACCTAAACGATCAGAACCTTACCAATCTTCCTGGATCAGGTCGTGCCGAACGAACCAACCAACTATTCAATTGGAACAATTACGGAGGAAGAACGCAATCGACCTTCCGTGTATACGGAAAGTTTGTTCAACGTTTTGGATCAGAGGATCAGAAACAAGAGGAAAAATCTTCGCGTCGTTTAAAAAATATGTTCTACCAGATTCAGGCGGATTATACGCAGCTGAATGAGGTTGTTCAAGATCAAATGCACAAAGACGACCTCTTCCGTTACGGCTATGTAGGTGAGTTCAAAAGATTCCAAACAATCGACTACTCTGACAACCTATCCCGAGACTCTATCACAGGTCAATTGGCGTATGTTCACGAAACATTCTTAGACACTTTGATTGGTTTCACGCCTAACAGTGCAAACCCTGAGGCATCAATGTACACCCAGACATACTACAACCTCTTCGGTTGGGAAGGTTACGATGAGGATGGACAGCCAGTGTTCAATTCTCAATTGGCAGATGACCCTACAACCGATGTTCCTAATGATGCGTTGAGAGACCTCTTAGCTATGAGCACCTTCGGTGGTTTGAGAAATGGTGATGAGCCTTTGGCATTTAGTAACTTGTGGAGAAGTCCAGCGCTTCGTTACAACAGATTCTCTCAACGAGATGAGCGTCAGTTTAGATTTACAGCTAGTGGATCTGCCGATATTGGAGATCACGCAATTTCGTTAGGTATTGAATACGAGCAGCGGGTAAACCGAAGCTTCGCGGTTAGCCCTAACGGTGGAACGAACTCTCTGTGGGCTCTTGGTCGCTTGTACACGAACAACCACATTGAAGGCCTAGATAAGTCTCAGCCGATCTTTGATTTCTTTGAAGACGAATCTGGTCGACAAGGTCCTCGTGTTACTTATCCGAGATTGAATGCTGCCCCAGGTGAGTACGAAGGTTCAGATGCGCAATTTTTCTTTGACTATAACTTGAGAAATGCATTGGAACTAGATCCAAACGGAACAGACTTCATCGACTTTGATGCCATCAGTCCAGATGACCTCAAGCTGGATTACTTCTCTGCTGATGAGCTTCTGAACAATGGTAGCGGCGCTGTATCATACTATGGCTACGACCATCACGGAAATAAATCAACGGCTTCTCCAACATTCGACGATTTCTTCACACAGCAAGACCAATTTGGAAACTTCACGCGGCCAATCGATGCATTCCGTCCTATATATATGGCAGGATACATTCAAGATAAGTTTGCTTTTGAAGATCTCATTTTCAACGTAGGTATTCGTGTTGACCGCTATGATGCGAACCAAAAAGTGTTGAAAGATCCTTATGTGCTCTTCCCAACCATCAAAGCCGGAGAGTCTGATGCACTTGCTTTAGCTGATGGAGCTCATCCTTCTACAATTGGTGATGACTACGTAGTATATGTAGACGACATTAGAAACCCAACAACCATTCGAGGTTACCGTGATGGTGATACCTGGTACAACGATGAAGGAAGTGAGATTACAGATCCTTCTACCTTATCAACAGCATCAGGAATCGCTCCTTTATTAGTGGACCCGAATCGTACGAGTACAACTGATTTGAATTCTGAATCGTTTGAGGATTTCAAACCAATTACGATTCCGATGCCACGTATTGCCTTCTCTTTCCCAATTTCGGAGGAGGCAATTTTCACCGCTCACTACGACATCCTAACACGGATGCCAAACACAGGTTCTGTGAACCGTTTGAACCCTACGGATTATCTCTTCCTTCAGAGTAATACGGGAGTGAAGAACAATCCGAATCTAGGCGCTGAAAGAACTATTGACTATGAAGCAGGTTTCCAACAAGTGTTGACGAAGTCTTCTTCTATCAAATTCGCAGCCTTCTACCGCGAGATTCGCGATCAGGTTCAGTTGAAGAATCAAACCGAAGCTTTCCCACGACAGTATCGTACATACGACAACCTGGATTTCGGAACAGTAAAAGGCTTTACGGTTACCTACGATTTGAGAAGAACTGGGAACATTCAGCTTCGTGCTTCTTATACCTTACAGTTTGCTGAAGGTACTGGGTCGAACACCCAAACAGCCCTCTCTCTTATCAATGCTGGAAAGGACAACTTAAGAGTTACGAACCCGCTATCTCTAGATCAAAGACACACGATTACAGGTAATTTGGATTATCGTTATGCTTCCGGAACGAAGTATACGGGTCCTGTTGTCAAGCTCTTTGGAAAGGACCGTCAGCTGCTAGCAAATGCCGGTGCCAACTTCACATTTAATGCAGGTTCAGGTACACCTTACTCCGGTCAAGCGGCAATTACTGGAAATGGATTGATATCAGGTGGTGGATCTGCCTTCTTGGAAGGTTCGATTAACGGTCAAAGACTCCCTTGGTCATTCAGAACCGACCTTCGAATAGATAAAAACTTCACTCGCAAGCTTGGTGACTCACCAGACGCTCGTAGAATTAATTTTAGCGTCTACATTCAAGTACTCAATTTGTTGAACAATAAAAATATCGTAGGCGTGTATAGAGCAACTGGTAATCCAACTGATGATGGTTATTTAGCTGATGCTCGATTCCAGAATGACATTGCATCTCAGAATTCTGAGCAGTCGTTCCGAGAGTTGTACACACTTAAGATTGCCAACCCATTCAATTTCAACTTGCCCCGACAAACCAGACTTGGTTTGATGTTGAACTTTTAAGAAATAGGATATGAAGACTAATATGAAATGGACAATCGCAGCTCTCCTCATTATGAGTGTGAGCACCCTGCAAGCTGAAGCCTTTCGTGAGGGTAAAAAGAAGAAAACCAATGCCACTTCACTAGCGGCTGGTTGTGCTCCGGCATCTTCGGCTACCGAATTGAACATCAATAACGTTCGCGCCCTGATTCAAACAGGTGGTGATATGTGGTGGGATTTTCAGAATGCCCAGTACGAAGTGCCTAAGAACTCAGGTCGAACTTCTCTTTTCGCTGGATCCTTATGGTTGGGTGGGAAAGATGTTTCGGGTCAATTGAAGGTTGCTGCCATTCGTTTTAGAAGTGGTGGTACCGACTTCTGGACAGGCCCTTTGAGCACAACAAATTCAGAAATTGATGCAACTACCTGTGCGGAATACGACAACCACTATGTAACAACACGTTCTGAGGTAGCTGAGTTTGTTGGTTGGGTAGAAGCCGGACTTGAAGACGAATCTAACGGAACGGATAAACAAGCAGAAGCTTTTCCGAATTACGAAATTCCTAGAAGCGTTTTGGAGTGGCCAGCACACGGTAGAAACTTCGAGCCTTACAATGAAGATTTCTATTTAGCACCTTTCAACGATCGCAATGGCGATGGCGTGTACAACCCATTTGATGGAGATTACCCAGGATACGATCTCAAAGGGGAAGTAGACTGTAGAGAACGTATTGTGAACATCTATGGTGACCAAAACCTATGGTGGGTGTTTAACGACAAGGGAAATGTGCATACTGAATCTGGCGCCCAAGCCATCGGTATGGAAATTCGGGCTCAAGCATTTTCGTTCGCGACAAATGATGAAGTGAACAACATGACCTTCTATAACTATGAGTTGGTGAACCGTTCTAGCTTTAGCCTTACGGATACTTATTTTGGAGTTTGGGTAGATGCTGACCTTGGTTGCTCTCAAGATGACTATGTAGGTTGCGATGTTCAACGAGGACTTGGTTATGCCTACAACGGTGATGAGTTCGATGAGGATTGTAATGGAGCTACTGGTTATGGTGATTTGCCTCCAGCGATTGGAGTAGATTTTTTCCAAGGTCCTTTCCAAGACAACGATGGTATCGATAACCCAGGTCCAGCAACGAACTCAGAAGTTCTCAGCTACGATTTAGCAAAGAGTGACGGCGGAATCCCTTACAAAGGCTTAGGTGTTGGATACGGTGATGGTATCGTGGACAATGAGCGCTTCGGAATGACGCGTTTCCTCTACCACAACAACGACCAATCTGTAAGAGGTGACCCCAATACGGGAGTTGAGTATTACAACTTCCTTCGCTCAATTTGGAGAGACGGATCGCACATGATTTATGGTGGCACTGGCCACAACGCTTCTACTGCACCTCCCTTCTTTGAGTCAGACTATATGTTCCCAGGAGAAACAGATGTTGTTGGATGGGGTACTGGAGGTTTGATTCAGCCAGATTGGACTGAAGTTACTGCGGGTAACCAGCCATTTGACAGGCGGTTTATGCAGTCTGCAGGTCCTTTTACCTTGGAGCCTGGAGCAGTAAACAACATTACATTCGGAGTTGTATGGGCTCGTGCTAAATCAGGAAACGCTGAAGCGTCAGTTGATGCTGTTAGAAAAGCGGATGATAAGACACAAGCACTTTTTGACAATTGCTTCCGAGTTCTCAACGGTCCTGATGCACCAGACCTAACTGCGCAAGAATTAAATCGGGAGATAGTTCTTTATATTGATAACAAGAGCATTTCGAACAATTTCAATGAGCAGTATGCTGAGGTTGATCCTTCGATCATTCCTCCAGATTCAATCAATGGTCGTCCAATAACACCTGAAGAGCAGTTTGAATATCAGGCATATCGTTTCCAAGGTTATCTACTTTATCAGGTCTTGGATAATACGGTTTCTGCTTCTGATCTGAATGACATTGAAAAGTCGCGACTTGTAGCACAAGTAGACGTTTCTGACACGGTGGATCAGATTGTGAATTTCACCTTTGATGAAGAAATCGGAGCTACTATCCCAGAGATTATGGTTAAAGGTTCAAATGAAGGTATTCGCCATTCATTCAGAATTGTGAATGACCAATTTGCTGAAGGCGATAACCGTTTGGTGAACCATAAATCCTACTACTTCATTGCGGTAGCTTATGCATACAACAACTACGTTCCTTTCAACCCACTCTCTGATGACTCTCAAAACGAGCCTTTCTTAGGTAGTCGTAAAGGAGCTGCAGGAGCCATTCGTTCGGTTCAGGTAATTCCTCACGATACTCGATTCGAGGATGGTGGAGTGCTCTTGAATTCGCAATACGGCGACGGTGTTGAAATCGTGCGTCTCGAGGGAACTGGAAATGGTGGAAACGCTGTTGAACTCAAAGACGAGAGCATCCAAGCAATTCTTGATGGAGATGGAGCCCTAATAGATTCATTAAAATATGAAGCTGGAAGAGGTCCTGTTGATGTAAAGGTCATCGACCCATTGAATGTGAAACCAGGTAATTTCAGCTTGGCATTCAGAGATACAACTACGAATGGTGACCTTACGGATGCCTATTGGGAAATCTTCGGTGACAACATAGATACCTTCACTGTATCGAACAACATTGAAATTGAAACAGAACACTTGATTCCTGAGCTAGGAATCTCAGTGACCATTGGTCAGGCGCTAAGTCCAGGTCGTGTGGGTTCTGTGAACAACGGTTTCATTGAAGCTGGTTTTGAATACGAAGATCCAACGCAAGACTTTATGATTGGGGTTGCTGACGGTGAAACTCAGGACGCACGAAACTGGATTCTTTCAGGTTCCTCACAAGATCCTAATGTTGCTGACTGGGATGATTACAGAGAGGAGTGGCAAGACCCGTTCTCTGGAGACGACCAGACCTATCTATACGATGGCGATGAGGTGTACGAAAATGTGATCGAGGGTATTGTAGCACCGTTTTTCCTTACGGCTCAATCTACAGGTCATGGTCCAATGCCTGAGGCACCTGGACACGGATACTTCTTCCGACTTCTAGGAAACTTACACCCAGGTGATACAAGTGTCTTGAACCTGCTGCATTCTGTTGACATTGTACTTACGCCAGACAAAGACAAGTGGACTCGTGTTCCAGTTCTTGAAATGCGCGATACTGTAGGTGAAGCTGCTGGTGGTGCTGAAAAAGGACGTTTGCGTGAAGGGTGGTCTTTAGATAAAGACGGAAACGCGTCGACGGATTCAACGGCAAGTACAGATCCAAATGCAGCTAACTACATTTCTGGTCGAGGTATGAGCTGGTTCCCAGGTTATGCAATCAACACAGAAACTGGTGAACGATTGAATATGGCTTTTGGTGAAGATTCTTACTTCGTGAAAGACAATGGACGTGATATGATTTTCAACCCGACAAGTTCTGTGGTAGAAGGTCCAGCGCGTGACTTCCGAGGGGGAGGTAAGCACTTTGTTTATGTCTTCAGAAATAACGATGTAGAAGAAGGTAGAAATGCCTTCCCACTGGAATACAACAACTCAGGAACGAGAATGCCAGCGTATGATGCAGGTAAGTTTATCGTTGAGAAGTTGAAGACAAATACGCAAAGCTCTGTGCGCGATGTGTATCGTGCTGCTAGCTGGTGTATGTTCCCATTAGCCAATCCATTGGTTCCATGGACTACCATGGCTGAAGGTTTGGTTCCAACAACACTTAAAATTCATATTCAGGTTGCCAAGGAATACGAAAACCGAGGTAATGGCGAGTATTTGTCTGAAGGTGAGTCTCTCGTGGTAGGACAAGAGTACTATGTGAACTTAGGTCCAATCATTCATGAAGGAGAAACACTTTCAAGAGGTTCTTCCTTTATCGCAGAAAGCGCAAACTTCTTGACAGCTTCAACGGATAAGGAGAATGTGATTATGACTTCTGTGAACGGTGGACGACCACTTTACAATTTCAATATGGATGCCTTAGCTCCTGAGCAAATTGGAGAAGAAGGACTCGTAGGTTTATTGGATGAAATCAACGTGGTACCGAATCCTTACTACAGTTACTCTGAATATGAGGCTGATAAGATCGATACCCGCATTCGCATCACAAACCTTCCTGCGAAATGTTCCATCAAGATTTACAATGTTGCAGGTACTTTGGTAAGAACCTACGAAAAGGATGATCCATCTGCGGCCTCAATTGACTGGGACCTTAAAAACCAGTCTAAGACTCCAATTGCTAGTGGAGTGTACCTAATTCATGTTGATGTGCCAGATGTTGGTTCTAGAGTACTCAAATGGTTTGGAGTACTAAGACCGATTGACTTGGATAACTTCTAAAAAACACACTGATCCCTTGAAGATGAAATACATACAAATCGCCATTACAACTGCCGCCCTAGCAGTTCTTACTCTCAGCTCATATGCTGGGAATAAGGATAGAATTGGGCAGGCGGGAGCTCAAGAATTGTTGGTCAATCCTTGGGGTAAATCAAATGGTATGGCTGGAGCCAATATGGCTTCTTCCACTGGATTGGAATCTGTCTTTTTGAATGTCTCAGGTTTGAGCTTCATTGATAAATCAGAGATTCAGTTCACGCATTCTGATTACCTCGGTGGTTCCGGAATAGGTGTAAACGCTTTTGGACTTGCTCAAAGAGTAGGAGAATCTAGTGTTTTAGCTGCCTCGGTTACATCTATGGGATTTGGAGATATTGAGCGTACTACCATTGAGAATCCTGATGGTGGTATTGGAACTTTTTCTCCTCAGCTCTTGACTTTGAATGTGTCTTATGCACGTGCATTTTCGAATACAATTCATGGTGGTTTTACCATCAAAACGATTTCAGAAACGATCAATGATGCGCAAGCTGCAGGAATGGCCATTGATATGGGAATCCGCTATGTTACGGGTCCTCGCGAGAATTTGAAGTTTGGAATCGCCCTCAAGAATGTAGGTCCAAAAATGAATTTTGGTGGAGGTGGTTTTACCGAGAAAGTTCAACTCGATGAGAAGGAATTTACCCTAACTCAACGACGACAGGCTTTTGAGATGCCATCTACATTGAGCATTGGAGCTAGCTACGATATCTATTTGATGGAAGGTGGATCAGATTCTTCTTCAGCTTCCGGAATTGCCAATTGGGAGCACCGTATTCAGGTTTCAGGAAACTTCATCTCAAACTCCTTTGGGAAGGATTTGATAGCTGTTGGAGTAGAATATTCTGCGAATGACATGTTTATGATTCGTGGAGGTTACCTTTATGAAGATGGGATTCTAGACGTGGAAACACGAACTACTGCCTTTACAGGTCCTTCGGCTGGAGCGAGCATTCAACTTCCAATGGGAAAAGGAAGCGAGAACACGATTAGCATGGATTATGCGTATCGCTTCTCCAATCCATTTTCTGGAACGCACTCTTACGGAGTCCGTTTGAATTTCTAAACTAAGAACAACAGTTCTTATTTTTTCAACCCCTGCTCGTCAGGGGTTTTTTAATTTTGGCTTATGTCTAAAGTATCATACCTGACCGCTGAAGGTCTTCAAAAGCTCAAAGATGAGCTTCAAGATATGGAGCGTGTGCAACGTCCAGCTATCTCGGCACAAATTGCTGAAGCTCGTGACAAAGGCGATCTTTCTGAAAATGCGGAATACGACGCAGCAAAGGAAGCTCAAGGTTTGCTTGAGCTCAAGATTTCTAAATTGAAAGACATCGTGGCGAACTCGCGCGTTGTGGACGCCGCTGATATGGACACCTCGCAAGTGCGAATCTTATCGAAAGTGAGCATTCGAAATACAAAGAATGGAATGGAGTTGACCTATACCTTGGTGAGTGAGAGCGAAGCCGATTTGAAGGCGGGTAAAATCTCTATAGAATCCCCAATGGGAAAAGGCCTCTTGGGAAAGAAGCCCGGTGAGTCCACGTCTATTGAAACTCCTGGTGGAAGCATGACCTTCGAAATAGTGAATATTGGTCATTGATGGCGAGCATTTTTAGTAAAATCATTTCCGAAGAAATTCCTTCCTACAAGATCGCTGAAACAGAAAATTGTTTGGCATTCTTGGATGCATTCCCACTTCAAGAAGGACACACCCTGGTTGTTCCAAAAAGGGAGGTTGACTATCTCTTTGATCTACCAGACGAGCTCTATCAAGAGCTGATGGCATTTGCAAAGCATGTGTCTGCAGCAGTGGAGAAAGCCATGCCTTGTGAACGTATTGGAGTAGCTGTAATTGGACTAGAAGTTCCTCATGCCCACGTGCATTTGATCCCGATTAATCGGATGGATGATATGAATTTTGCGCATCCTAAAATGAAGGTTGAGGCCAATAGAATGGAAGAGCTTGCGGCTAAGATTCGCGCTCAGTTTTAAGAAACACGACTGCTGTTCTTTGCAGCAAAAGCCGCCCAGCCCGAATAACTTGATTTTTCGCTGCTCACTCCAGACTGGAAGTAGTGGCATACTGCAGCCGCTAGGCCGTCCGTAGCATCGAGGTCTTTTGGGAGCTCCTCCAGTTTTAAAAGGCTTTTAATCATGGCCGCAACCTGTTCCTTTGACGCGCTCCCGCTTCCTGTAATCGATTGTTTAATCTTTCTAGGACTGTATTCCGTTATGGTCAATTCGCGGTCTAAGCCGGCAGCCATGGCAACTCCCTGAGCTCGTCCAAGTTTTAGCATCGATTGTACATTCTTCCCAAAGAAGGGAGCTTCGATGGCGAGCTCGTCGGGGAGGTGTTTATCAATCAACTCGCGTACTCCTCGAAAAATGATTTGAAGCTTTTTGTAATGATCTTTTTCCTTAGTCATTCGTATAACACCATGCTCAACGATGGACATTATCTTCCCATCGATACGAATGATTCCGTAACCCATAATCGTCGTTCCGGGGTCAATACCGAGAATGATGCGCTCCTTCTCTAGCTTTCCGTTTTCTTTGTTCATCTTGAAACAAGCGAGATCTTATCTTTCAGTTTTATCAAAAGTAGCGAAGGCACTATTCCTCCTCTTTATGCTCTTCTATATTTATGAAAAAGTTTTTCATGAAAACTA